>NZ_JRMM01000020.1:0-39023 GCF_000972905.1 Mycobacterium sp. UM_Kg27 | reverse complement strand
AGATGTGTATAAGAGACAGCGTGTTCTCGGTGTTCGTGCAAGACGTCAACCCGGGCGCGTTCGCGGCGGGCATCACCCTGCTGACCGGGGTTCCCGAGCTGGTCATCTCCTGCGTCAAGGCGGCGCTGTTCGGGCTGATCGCCGGAATGGTCGCCTGCTACCGCGGTCTGACGATCTCCGGCGGCGGCGCCAAGGCCGTAGGCAACGCGGTGAACGAAACCGTGGTGTACGCGTTCATGTCGCTGTTCGTGGTCAATGTGGTGGTCACCGCGATCGGCATCAAGATGACGGCGCGCTGAGCCGTGGCGATTCGTGCGCTGGCCGCTGTCTATCCCGGTGTCACCCGGCAGCTCCGGCGACCGATCGCCGCGATGGGCCGCATCGGCGACCACACCCTGTTCTACGGCAAGGCGATCGCCACCACACCGTTCGCCTTCGCCCACTACCGCCGCGAGGTCATCCGGCTGATCGCCGAGATCAGCATGGGCACCGGCACGCTGGCGATGATCGGCGGCACCGTGGTGATCGTCGGTTTCCTGACCCTGGCGGCCGGCGGCACGCTGGCGGTGCAGGGCTACAGCTCGCTCGGCAACATCGGCATCGAGGCCCTGACCGGATTCCTGGCGGCATTCATCAACGTGCGCATCTCGGCGCCGGTGGTCGCCGGGATCGGCCTGGCCGCCACCTTCGGCGCCGGGGTCACGGCGCAACTGGGCGCCATGCGGATCAACGAGGAGATCGACGCGCTGGAATCGATGGCCATCCGGCCGATCGCCTACCTGGTCAGCACCCGTATCGTCGCCGGCCTGGTCGCGATCGTTCCGCTGTACGCCATCGCGGTGATCCTGTCATTTGTCGCCAGTCGCTTCACCACGGTGTTCTTGTTCGGGCAGTCGGCCGGCCTCTACGACCACTATTTCCGCACGTTCCTCAACCCCATCGACCTGCTGTGGTCATTTCTGCAGGCCTTCTTGATGGCGATCACCATTTTGTTGATCCATACCTACTTCGGTTATTTCGCCGCCGGTGGTCCGGCCGGAGTCGGCGTCGCGGTGGGCAACGCGGTGCGGACCTCGCTGATCGTCGTGGTCTCGGTGACGCTGTTGGTCTCACTGTCCGTTTACGGGGCCAGCGGCAACTTCAACCTGGCCGGGTAGCTACCGGTATCTCCGCACGTCGCGGTAGTGGTATTGGCATTCTCATTTTTTGCAAGTACCGTATCCAGCGATGAGCGACCCAGTGCAAACCTCCTCAGGGATCCCGCTGAAACCGGTGTACGGCCCGGACGACCGGCGCGAAGAACCGCCGGCGCCGGGGACGTATCCCTTCACCCGCGGAAACTTCGCGTCCGGCTACCGCGGACGGCTGTGGACCTTCCGCCAGTACTCCGGCTTCGGCACCGCCGAGGAGTCCAACCGGCGCTACCAATACCTGCTGAGCCAGGGCGGTACCGGACTGTCGGTGGCGCTGGACCTGCCGACGCAGTGCGGCTACGACTCTGACGACCCTGAGTTCGGCGAGGAGGTCGGCCGGGTCGGCGTCGCGGTCGACACCCTGGCCGATGCCGAGATCCTGTTCGACTCCATCCCGCTGGACAAGATCAGCACCAGCTTCACCATCAACGGCACCGCCGCCATCCTGCTGGCTTTCTACGTGGCGGCCGCCGAGCGGTCCGGGGTGCCACGAGCCAAGCTCACCGGCACCATCCAGAACGACATCCTCAAGGAGTACGCCTCCCGCGGCACCTGGATCTGGCCGCCCGAACCATCGCTGCGGCTGATCGCCGACACCATCGAGTTCTGCGCCGCCGAAGTGCCGCGATTCAACGCGATCTCGGTGGCCGGCGCGCACTTCCGCGACGCGGGCGCCAACGCCGTGCAGGAGATGGCGTTCACCCTCGCCGACGGCGTCACCTACTGCGACACCGTTGTGGAGCGCGGCCGGATGAGCATCGAGCAGTTCGCCCCGCAGGTGTCGTTCTTCTTCTACACCCACGGCGACTTCTTTGAAGAGATCGCCAAATACCGGGCCGGCCGGCGGCGGTGGGCCACGATCGTGCGGGAACGCTACGGCGCCGAGGCCGACAAGGCGTCGATGTTCCGCTTCGGCTGCGTGGCCGGCGGTGCATCGCTGTTCGCCCCGCAGGCCCAGAACAACCTGGTTCGGGTGGCCTACGAGTCGATGGCAGCAGTGCTCGGCGGGGTCCAGTCGATGTTCACCGCCGCCTGGGACGAGCCCTTTGCCCTGCCCAGCGAGGAGTCCGCCACGCTGGCGCTGCGCACCCAACAGATTTTGGCCTACGAGACCGGAGTGACCCGGGTGGCCGATCCGCTCGGCGGTTCCTACTTCATCGAGGCGCTTACCGACGCCACCGAAGAACGCATCATCGAGATCATGGCCGACTTGGAGAACCACGGCGGCATGGTCCGCGCCATCGAAGACGGCTACTTGCAGGGGCTGATCGCCGACGAGGCGTTCAAGATCCACCACGAGATCGAGTCGGGCGCTAGGCCGGTCGTGGGCGTCAACAAGTTCACCAGCGATGAGCCGGCACCGGAGATCGCCACCTACGAACTGGACGCCGAAGGCCGTGACGTCCAGCTCAAGCGGCTGGCGCGGGTCAAGGCCGAGCGCAACGCCGACGACGTCGCCACCACCCTCGCGGCGCTGTCGCGCGCCGCCGAGGGCGACGTCAACCTCATGCATCCCCTGATCGACTGCGCCAACGCTTACTGCACGGTGGGCGAGATGGTCTCGGCGCTGAAGAATGTCTGGGGCGAGTTCCAGCAACCGGTGGTGTATTGATGACTTCTCCGCATTCTTCCTCCGCAGCCGTCCCGGCCCGTGTCCTGGTCGCCAAGCCCGGTCTTGACGGTCATGATCGCGGGGCCAAGATCGTCGCCCGGACCCTGCGCGATGCCGGCTTCGAGGTCATCTACACCGGCATCCGGCAGCGCGTGGAGGACATCGTCGCCACCGCCCTGCAGGAGGACGTGGCGGTGGTGGGGCTGAGCATCCTGTCCGGTGCCCACGTCGCCTTGACCGGGCGCATCGTCGACGCGCTGCGTGCTGCCGACGGCGGGGACATCGCCGTCGTGGTCGGCGGCACCATCCCGCAGGGCGACGTACCCAAGCTGCTGGAAGCCGGTGCCGCAGCGGTCTTTCCCACCGGAACGCCTCTGGAAGATCTGGTGACCGGGGTGCGCGAGGTGGTCGAGAAGGCGGAGGCGCGCTAGCCATGCGACTTGGGGTGATGATCGGCGCCGAACGCGGCGACATGGCGCGCAAGGTCGCCAAGCTGATCTCCGACATCGAATGGGCCGACACCGCGGGCCTGGCCACCGCGTGGATGCCGCAGGTGCCCGACGATTTTGACCTGCTGACCATGGTGGCGCTGATGGCCGCGCACAGCACCCGGATCGAACTCGGCACCGCCGTGGTGCCCTTGCAAGCTCAGCACCCCATCGCTCTTGCCCGCCAAGCGCTTTCGGTGCACGCCATCTCCGGCGGCCGGCTGGCGCTGGGAGTGGGGCCGTCGCACCACTGGATCATCCGGGACATGCTCGGCCTGCCCTATGACAAGCCGGCCGCCTACACCAGGGACTACCTACAGGTGCTGAATGCGGCCCTTGCCGGCCCGGGACCGGTGGATGTAGAGAACGACCACTTCACCGTGCACAACCCGACAGCGCTGGGCGCCGACACCAAAATGCCGGTCCTGGTGGCCGCGCTCGGTCCGGTGATGTTGCAGATCGCCGGGGAGCACGCCGACGGCACGTCGTTGTGGATGGCCGACGAGAAAGCGATCGCCGAGCACATCGCCCCGAAGATCAACAAGGCCGCGGCCGATGCGGGCAAACCGCAACCGCGCATCGTGGCCGGGATCCCGGTCACCCTGTGCGCCAATTCCGAGATCGAGGCCGCCAAGCAGCGCGCCAACCGCATCCTGGCCGAGGCCGAGACCTCGCCGAACTATCAGCGGCTGCTGGACCGCGGTTCGGCCCGCGATGTCGGTGACCTGTGCGCGGCCGGCGATGAGGAGTCGATCCTGAAGCGGTTCAAGCAGTTCGCCGACGCCGGAGTCACCGATCTGTCGGTCCGGTTGCTGCCGATCGGCGACACCCGCGATGAGCTGATCGCCTCCAAGTACCGCACCCGCGAGGTGATCGCCGAACTCGCCAAGGCCGTATAGGTGGCCGGACCGCTTGCCGGAATCCGCATCCTCGAAGTGGGGGTGATGCTGGCCGGCCCGTACGCCACCATGCTGCTGGCCGACCTCGGTGCCGAGGTCATCAAGATCGAACCGCCGGGTGGGGAGATCTCCCGCCAGGTCGGCCCCAGTTACTTCGCCAGCCTCAACCGCAACAAATCCAGCATCCAGCTGGATTTGGCGTCGGAGGCCGGGCAGGCGAAGCTGGGCGAGCTGGTCGCCGAATCCCATGCGCTGCTGGTGAATATGAAACCGTCGGTAATCAAACGGCTCGGGCTCACCTACGACGCACTGTCACGGTTCAACTCGCGGATCGTCTGTGTCGCGCTGACCGGGTTCGGCCTCGACGGCGGCGACGAACCGGCCTTCGACTACGTGATCCAGGCGGCCACCGGGATCGCCGCGATGACCGGCGACCCCGACGCGCCGCCGACCCTGCCGGGCTACTCCTCGGCCGACAACTCCACCGGGCTGACGGCGGCACTGGGTCTGTTGGCCCAGATCGTTAGCGGCCGCGGCGGGCAGGTGGAGGTATCGCTGCTGGATGTGATGCTGTCGCAGCTCAACTACCGTGCGGCGGCCTACCTCAACGACGGAGTCGAACCCCAGCGTCACCCGCACGGCGCGCATTCGTATTACGTTCCCGCACAGCTCTTCCCGACCGCACAGGGATATCTGGCCCTGTTCGTCACCCATGACGGGTTCTGGAAGACATTTGCCGCAGAAGCTGGAATCGACGGCTTCGCCACGATGGCCGAGCGCGCGGCCTGCCGCGACGAGGTCCTCGCTGTCGTCACCGCAGCGCTGGCCGGCGACACCGCGGCCGGCTGGGAGGCGCGACTGCGTCCCCTGGGCATCCCGGCGGCAGCGGTGCGCACCCTGCCCGAAGCGCTGCGGGAGCATCCGGAAATGGTGGTCACGGCAGGCGATTTCCGGCTGGTGGGCAGCCCGATCCGGATCGCCGGATATGAACCGTCCTACTCACCGCCGCCGGGGTTGGCGGAGTAACCGCCCGCCGTCCGGCTCAGACCGTGACGATCGATGCCGACGCCGTGCCGGGTGCGCCGTAAACCTGGGCGAACCCCACCTTCGGGCCGCCCGGCACCTGACGGTCGCCGGCCTGGCCACGTAGTTGCAGCACCAGCTCGTGGATCTGGCGCAGGCCCGACGCGCCGATCGGTTCGCCGTTGGCGATCAGCCCGCCGTCGGTGTTGACCGGCAGTGACCCGCTGATCTCGGTCGCGCCGTCGGCCAGCAGCTTCTCCTGATCGCCGTCGGCGCAGAAGCCGCACTCGGCCATGTGGATGATCTCGGCCCCGGCGTCGGTGTCCTGCAACTGGACCACATCGACGTCTTCCGGTGTCACGCCGGCCTTCTCGAAGGCGGCGCGGGCGGCGTAGACCGTCGGCGCCACGTCCTCTTCGATCGGGGCGGAGGTGGCGTGCACCTCGTAGGCGCCGTAGCGGCGGGTGCGAATCTCGGTGGCCTGCAGGTAGACCGGCTTACCGCTGAAGCGGTGTGCGATGTCGGCGCGGCACATGACCACCGCGGCCGCGCCTTCGTCGGGTGCGCAGAACATGTACTGGGTGAGCGGGTAGTTCAGCACCGTCGAGTCGAGGATGGCGTCCTCGGACATCGGCTTGCGCCGAAACGCGTTGGGGTTCAGCGCGCCGTTGCGGAAGTTCTTGGCGGCGACCTTGGCCAGCGTGCGCGCCGAGATGCCGTGGTCGTGCAGGTAGCGGTTGGCTTTCATGCCGAAGAACTTGGTGGTGACGAACTGTCCGTTCTCGGCGTACCAGGCCGGCAGGGCCAGCTTGGCCGGGTCGTCGGTGAACGCCCCGCGGGGGTGCTTGTCCATGCCGATCGCGATGCCGATGTCGTACTTGCCGGACCGGATGTTGTCGGCGCAGACCTGGGTCGCGGTGGCCGCAGTGGCACAGGCGTTGAACACGTTGGTGAACGGGATGCCGGTCAGACCGACCAGCCGGGTCACCGCATCGGGATTGGAGATCTCATAGCTGCCGCCGACGCCGAACTGGATGTCTTTCCACTGCGCGCCGGCGTCGGCCAGGGCCAGGTGGATGGCCTCGGCGCCCATCTGCATCGCGGACTTGTCGAATCGGCCGAACGGGTGCAGCCCGACGCCGATGATCGCCACATCGTTGTTCGCTACCGTCATGTTCCAGGTCTCCTTAGACGGGCTGGAATGCCCAGGTGAGAATCTCGGTCCCGTCGTCGTCGACATAGAACGGCACCATGGTCAGTTCGACGTTCATGCCGAATTTCAGCTTGGCGGGATCGGATTCGGTCAGGCGGGCCTCGACCTGGACCACATCACCGAGTCGGACCAGCCCAACTCCGTAGGGAGTGAAGCCTTCGGCGGTCTCGCCGCCGGCGTAGGGCAGCTTCGGGACGAAGCCCTGAGTGGTCCAGGCCTCCAAGGTGCCTTGGCGGGGTAGCAACAGGTCCTGCATCTGGGGGCCGCTGCATCGCGGGCAGTGATCCTGGCGGGGCCACACCGTGGCTTGGCAATCCGCGCACTGGCTGCCGATCAGGGCCACGTTCTCGTCGGGCCAATTCGTGACGTCGGGAGCGAGGGCCTTACGCATCCGCGGCGGTCTTCCAGGCGGACACGCACAAAGTGGAAATCACATTCTCGATTAGAGCATACGCGCGTACTGCTAGGGAAGCCTGAACGGGCCATCCGGAGGGTGCGGCGGCGGTACCGGTTGCGCGAGGGTGCGCAGAATGTCAGTTTTTTGCGGCGTGTCGCGTGCAAACACGCACGCTCGCGGCAGAAATGGCGCTCGCGGCAGAAATGGCGGGGGCCTACTTGGCGAGGCCGTGGGCGCAGAAGTCCCAGACCTCGTCGGCGGTGATGGGGTGGGCCGCCGGGTCCTCGGATTCGGCACTGGACTGCGCCACGAACATGACGGTCTGCATGATCATCGCGGCCATCCGCCGGGCATTGACACCCTCGCGCAGTTCGCCGGCGGCGTCGGCCGCCTCCATCAGCTCGGTGAGCAGTGTCAACAGCGGCGTGAAGGCCACCCGCACTTCGGTGGGGTGGGAGACCAGCAGCCGCGGCGCGAAGTCGGTGAACAGCGGTCGCTTGGCCGAGGGGTCCGGTCGAGACAGCTCAAAGAGCAGCTCGATCGCCACTTTCAGCTGCTCCAGCGGCTTGCTCTGGCCCTCGGTGGCGGCCCGGATCTGGTCGGACGTGCGCACCAGGGCGTCTTCGAAAAGTGCCAGCAGCAGCTCGTGCTTGCCGTTGAATTGCAGATAGAAACTGCGCAGCGACTGCCGGGAGCGCTCGACGACCTCTTGGACGGTGAAGTCGGTGCTGCCCTTTTCGATGATGATGGCTTGGGCTGCGTCCAGGAAGCGCTGAACGCGCTGGGCGGCCCGCAACCGGGCGGTCTTGATCGACCGCTCGACCGCCCGCTGCTTCCAGACGGGCTCTTCTTCCGGGTTACTCACCAGCGGCTCCGATGGTTGCCTTTTTGGGAGAACACGAATGCACCCTACCGGAGAACAGGCCCGGATCGGCGTCGGCTGTCGCGGCGCTGCCATCCCGATGGGGAAGATGGTAACTTTCCTCTCATGAGAAGAGCATTCTCAACAGTTGTCGGCGCAACCTGAAGGACGCTCATGTACATCGACTACGAGGTCGCCGATCGGGTCGCGACGATCACCCTGAACCGGCCCGACGCCGCCAACGCCCAGAACACCGAGTTGCTCGACGAGCTCGACGCGGCCTGGACGCGCGCGGCCGACGATGATGACGTCGCCGTCATTGTGTTGCGGGCCAACGGCAAACACTTCTCGGCCGGCCACGACATCAAGGGCGGCGGTCCGGTGCCGGACAAGATCACCTTGGAGTTCATCTACAAACACGAGTGCAAGCGCTACCTGGAGTACACGCTGCGGTGGCGCAATGTGCCCAAGCCGTCGATCGCCGCAGTGCAGGGCCGCTGCATCTCCGGCGGGCTGATGCTGTGCTGGCCGTGCGATCTGATCGTCGCCGCCGACGACGCGCAATTCTCCGACCCGGTGGTGCTGATGGGCATCGGCGGCGTCGAATATCACGGGCACACCTGGGAATTGGGTCCACGCAAGGCCAAGGAGATGCTGTTCACCGGTCGGGCGATGACCGCGCAGGAAGCCGAACAGACCGGCATGGTCAACCGGGTGGTTCCGCGTGATCAGCTGGACGCCGAGACCCGCCAACTCGCCGAGCACATCGCCACCATGCCGTCTTTCGCGCTGCGCCAGGCCAAACGTGCGGTCAACCAGACCCTCGACGTGCAGGGCTTCCACTCGGCGATCCAGTCCGCGTTCGACATCCACGAAACCGGTCACGGCAACGCGCTGTCGGTATGCGGGTGGCCGATTCTGGTCAACCTCGACGAGATGAAGTCTCAGGTCAAATAGCCACTCGGCGGATCCAGCCCCGTGATTCGGTTCTCGGGGAATCTAACGATTGAGGCGAGCGACACCTCATGGCACCGTGGTACCCACAAGTACCGATCGGTGTGGAAGGTGTTGGAGTGGCCGAGAAGACGACCGAGCCGGTGCGGCTGCCGCCGGTAGCGCCGATCCCAAAGCCGCTGGCGGCCCTGCTGTTTATGACCGCTCGCAAGACTGCGATGCGGGCATTGGGAAAACGCTACGGTGGCGCCTTTTCGCTGCGGCTGCCGATCGTCGGACATGCGGTGGTGCTCAGCGATCCGGTGTTGGTCAAAAGCCTCTTCACCACCCACAGCGACCTGGTGGCTCGACCCGGCAATCTGGGGGCGGTCCTGGGGCCGGGCTCGACCTTCAGTCTGAACGGCACCCCGCATCTTCGGCGCCGAAAACTGCTGGTGCCGCCGTTCCACGGCAAACGGGTGACCGGATACGAATCCATCGTCGAAGAGGAGGCGCTGCGCGAGATCGCGACGTGGCCGCAAGACCGCGAGTTCGCCACCCAACCGTCGATGATGCGGATCACGCTCAACGTGATCCTGCGTGCCGTGTTCGGTGCTCAAGGAGCCGAGTTCGACGAATTGCGCGAGGTGCTGCCGACTTTGGTGGCGTTGGGGTCGCGGTTGGCGGTGCTGCCACCGCGAGCGCGACGCGACTTCGGCCGACTGAGCCCGGGCGGGCGCTACCACGACTATCGGCGACGCTACGACGCGTTGATCGCGAAATTGATCGAAACCGCGCGCAACGCGCCCGACTTCGCCGAACGAACCGACGTCCTGGCTTTGCTGTTGACGGCCCGCTATGACGACGGGCAGCCGATCAGTGACGTGCATATCGCCGATGAGCTGCTGACGTTGCTGGCCGCCGGTCACGAGACGACGGCGACTACGCTGGCATGGGCGGTGGAACGGCTCCGCCGTCACCCGGACGTCTTGAATCGATTGGTCGCCGAAGTCGATTCCGGCGGAGCGGACCTGCTGCAGGCGGTGGTCTGGGAAGTGCAGCGGACCCGCTCTGTTGTCGAGGGGACCGGGCGCATCACTCGTACGCGGATCAAATTGGGCCCGTGGGTCATTCCAGAGAACCACGCGGTGGTGGTGGCTTTCCGGTTGCTGCACTTCGCCGAGGACAACTTCGTCGACCCTGAGACCTTCGACCCGGATCGGTACGTCGGCAATCCTCCCGACACCGCACTGTGGGTCCCCTACGGCGGTGGGGTGAACCGTTGCGTGGGTGCCGCGTTCGCCAACATGGAGATGCTGGTGACGCTACGGACGCTCTTGCGCCACTACGACCTCGTTCCGACCGCGGCCAAGGGGGAGCGCCACCACTCCCGAGGTATCACGACCGCCGCAGGGCGCGGCGGCCTGGCGGTGGTGCACCGGCGCGACACCGGCGGCCCGGTGGTCGCCCGCCTCACCCCAGCTGGGAACGCAGCTGGCGTTTGAGCACCTTGCCGTAGCTGTTCTTGGGCAGCGCGTCGACGAACTCGTAGCGCTTGGGGCGCTTGAAGCGCGCGATGCGTTCCAGCAGATGACTGTCCAAGTCGGCAACGGAGACGTCGCCCACGATGAAGGCGACCACGATCTCGCCCCACTCGGCGTCGGGGGCACCCACCACCCCCGCCTCGATGACGCCGGGATGACTCAGCAGCGCCTCTTCGACTTCACGCGGGTAGATGTTGCTGCCACCGCTGATCACCACATCCTTCGAGCGGTCGCGCAGGGTGAGACAGCCGCGGGCATCGAACGAACCCTTGTCGCCGGTGAACAGCCAGCCGTCCCGGATGGCCTCGGCGGTGGCGTCGGGGTTGTTCCAGTAGCCGGCCATGACGACATCGCCGCGGCAGACGATCTCGCCGACTTCGCCGATGGATGCGCGGGTGCCGTCGTCGCGCAGCACCGCGACCTCGACCCCGGAGCGCGGCCAGCCGACTGAACCCAGGACCGCGTCGTCGCCCCGGTGATCGGCGCGCCCCAGGCCGGTGATCGTCATGGGCGCTTCGCCCTGGCCGTAGAGCTGGGCGAACACCGGCCCGAACGCGGACATCGCCCGCTTCAGATCCCCGAGATACATCGGACCGCCGCCGTAGACGATGCTGCGCAGGTTGGACGGCCGCCCGCGTCCGGTGGCCACCAGTCGGCCTACCATCGTCGGCGCCAAAAAGGCGGTGGCGCCCGGATGGTGATCGCACAGGGCGAGGAACTCCGCGGCGTCGAACGAACCCGATGCCGGCACCACCTGGCGCGCTCCGCGCAGCACATACGGCGCGATATAGAGACCCGATCCGTGCGACATCGGCGCGCCGTGGATCAGGCTGCAGTCGGCGTCGGGGTCATCCAGGTCGGACAGGTGCGCCAGCGTCATCGCCATCAGGTTGCGGTGGGTGAGCATGGCGCCCTTGGAGCGCCCGGTGGTGCCGCTGGTGTAGAACAGCCACGCCAGCCGGGACGGATCCGGGTTGACCGCATCGACCGCAGGGCAGCAAACCCGGTCCAGGTAGGTGCTGTCGCCGAGGGTCTCGACGGGTGCAGCAACGAGGTCGGCCAGCCCTGGCGCCAGTTTCGGGGACGCGAAGACCAGCGCCGCGCCGGCGTCGCCGATGATCTGCGCCATCTCCCGTGGGTGCAGTTTGTAATTGAGCGGCACCACAACACAGTCGGCCGCCCAAGTGGCGAACATCAGCTCGATGATCTCCGGCCGATTCTCGCTGGCGATCGCGATCCGGGCGCCGGCCCCCGCCACCCGCACCAGCGACGTGGCCAGCCGTCGCGCGCGATCGGCCAGCTCGCCCCAGGTGTGCAGGCGGCGCTCGCCGTGATACACCGCGCCCCGATCGCCGAACCGGGTCGCCGCCTGGTCCAGCACCGTGAACAGGTTCACGGTGTCACCCAGTCGGAGTCGAGGCCGAAGTCGGACAGATACTTGGTCGAGCTCCAACCTCCGTCGACGACGATGGTCTGGCCGTTGATGAAAGAGCCGGCTTCCGAGCACAAGAACGCTACGGTGCCCGCGATGTCGTCCACCCGGCCCAGCCGCGGAGCCGGCGTCATCTCGGTGTTGAGCTTGCGGAACCGGTTGTCGGTCAGGCGTTGTTCGACCATCGGGGTGACAGTGACGCCGGGTGCCACCGCGTTGCAGCGAATGCCCTGGGCGCCGTACTGGCAGGCGATGTGGGTGGTCAGCGCGGTCAGGCCGCCCTTGGCGGCCGAGTACGCCCCGCCGCGCAGTCCGCCCACCACGGCGAAGGTGGAGGTGATGTTGATGATCGCCGATCCCGGCTGCAGGTGCGGCAGCACGTCACGGGTAAGCCGGAACGGCGCCCGCAGCATGAGATCGAGGAACTGGTCCAGGGTCTGGTCGTCGGTCTCATGCAGCGGTTTGGGGCTGCCGATGCCGGCGTTGTTGATCAGGTAGTCCACTCGCCCCCACCGGGCCAGGGTGGCGTCGACGATCTGCTGTGGCGCCGTGTCGGCGGTCAGATCGACGGCCAGCGTGGCGATCCGGTCGGGATCTGTACCTGCGGCCCGCAGTGTCTCCGCCAAGCCGGCCAGGCGGCCCTCATCACGTCCGGTTGCCAGCACCGCCATCCCGGTCTCGGCAAGCTTTGTCGCGCAGCCCGACCCGATTCCGCTGCTGGCCCCGGTCACGATCGCTACCTGCATGATCTACTCACCTAACTTCTGTGCGGGACAGCTGCGCCCGGATCTGCTGCTTGACCACTTTGCCGGCGTCGTTGCGGGGCAATGCATCCCAGATCATCACCTGTTCAGGGGTTTTGAACAACGCGACGCCATGCTCGGCCAGCAGGGCGCGCAGCTCGGCGACACCCGGAGCGGTCTGGCCGGCCGGCACGATCACCGCGCAGGCACGCTCGCCGGTGCGGTCATCGGGGATACCGACCACGGCGACCTCCGCGATCTGCGGATGACCGATCAGGATGTCCTCCACCTCGCGCGCGGAGATGTTCTCGCCGTTGCGGATGATCACGTCCTTGAGTCGCCCGGTGACCAGCAGACAGTCCCCGTCGACCCACCGGCCGAGATCGCCGGTAGCGAAGTAGCCCTGGTCATCGAAGCAGCCGTGTTCGTCGTCGGGGCGCTGGTAGCCCAGCAGCATCTGCGGGCCGCGGACGTAGATCTCGCCTTCGCCCGGCGGAGCGCCGGGGTGCGGGGCCAGTTTGATGTCGGCGATCCCGGCCCGGCCGTCGGTCTCTGCGGCGTGGGCGAGGTCGCCTGGACCCAGCGATCCGACCGTGCTGACCGGAACTTCGCTGGACCCGTACACCCGGGTGACGACGGCGGTGCGAAAGTAGCCGGCCGCGTCGCGGATCAGCGATGCCGGGACCGACGCGCCGCCGCAGACGAAGAGCTTGAGATGCGGCAGGAACGTGCCGGCAGCGCGCGCGGCGGCCAGCAATTGGGCCAGAAACGGTGTCGCGCCTGCCACGTGGGTGCAGTGCTCGGCGAGCATGAGCGCTATCGCGGCATCGGGGTCCCAGGTGTCCATCAGCACGGCGGTGGTGCCCAGCAACAACGGGGCCTCGAACGTGTAGATCGATCCGCCGATGTGGGCGATGGGGGACGGGACCAGAAACCGGTCACCGGGTTCGACCAGCCAGTGCCGGCCCACCTGGCGGATCAGGGCGTTGATCGAATTATGACTGTGCAGAACGCCTTTGGGATGTCCGGTGGTACCGGAGGTGTACAGCAGCAACCGGACTGCATCGGCATCCACCGCCGGCAGCGCCACCGGTTGCCGGACGCCGTGCAGCAGGTCCCGGTAGTCGGTGTGACCAGTCGAGGACCCTCGCACCACCACCACTTCGGGTGCCTCGGGCAGCGACGCAGTCACCCGGGTCAGCATCTTTGCGTAGTCGTGGCCGCGGAACCGCTGGGGCGCGAACAGCATTCGGGTGCTCGAGTCGGTGAGGATAAAGGACAATTCCGCGTCGCGCAGCGACGGCAGGATCGGGTTGACCACCATCCCGGCCAGCGTCGCTGCCAGATACACCGCGGCAGCCTCATGCCAGTTCGGCAACATAAAGGACACCACACTGCCGGGACGGATCCGTTCCAGCATCGCCCCGGCCAGCATCGTCGCCTGGGTGTGCAGCTCCCGGCAGGTCAACCGGGTGTCGCCGTCGATCACCAGAACCCGGTCCGGAGTCTGCTCGGCCGCCTCGCGCAGAGTGTCGGCCAAGGTGGTCGAGACCCACAGGCCCGCAGCGTAAGCGTCGGCGGCCTGTTGGGCGGTGCGGCGGGGTGTCACGGGCTGCTCGGTCCGGGCACCCGGTGCAGCGTCATCGAGTAGCGATAGTCTTCGCCGGCGTGGGTGTTCACCGTCACCTGGGCGACCTCACCCTCGGAGGTGGTGTAGTTGCGCTGCATCTGCAGCCCGGCGGTCCCGGGTTCGACGGCCAGCGCAGTGCTGAGTTCGGGCGTGATGATCACCGCCCGGATGTGCTGGCGGACTTCGACGACGCTGACCCCGAACACATCCTCGATCAGCGGGAAGATCGGGCCGGAGTGGCGCTGCAGCAGCCGGCCGACTCCGGCGAACGCCCGGTTGATGTAGTACTCGGTTCGACAGATCGGCGCGGACTGTCCTTGGCTGCGCCGGTTGCCGCGCACGGCCAGCCATTCGGTGCCCACCGGCAGGCCGGTGCGGGCAGCGACATCCTCGTCGAGGGTGACCATGGCGTTGGAGTCGATCTCGAACCGTGCCCCGGCCGCGAACGCCACCAGGTCATCGATCGACACCACGTCTTGGGCGTAGCAGTTGGTCGCGGCGCGGGGGATCACCACGGTGCCCGCGCGGGGACGGGAGACGACGAGGTTGTCTTCCCGCAGTCGTCGCAACGCCTCACGGACCGTGTAGCGGCTGACGGTGAACCGTTCACAGAGTTCATGTTCGGTGGGCAGCTGCGATCCGATCGGATAGACGCCGTCGGCGATCTCCTTGCGCAGCGTCCGCGCGACCTTCAGGTAGCGGTGGTCGGTCACGGGACGACCGGGTGCAGTGCCAGCACGCTGCCGTCGCCGTCGGCCGAGACGAACAGGGTGCCGTCGCGGCCGCGCGCGATGCCGGCGAACGGGCCTTGGGGGCCGGAGAACGGCGGCATTCCGTTGAGCGGTTTGGGTGTCACGCCCGGTGCGGGCCCGATCGGTAACCCCTCGGCGATCAGCTGCCGTGCCCCGGTGTCGAGGTCGACGGCGAGCACCTGCCGGGTGCCGGCGTCCACGACATAGAGCGTGCGGTGCGCCAGCGCAATCCCTTGCGGCCGAACAAGTCCGTCGACCACCGGTTGGACATCTGAGCCGCTGATGCGTAGCACCCGGCCAGCGCCGGACTCGGCCACCAGGTAGGTCCCGTCGCCGGCGATCTCGATCCCGACCGGGCCGGCCAGGTCGCGAGCCAGCACGTCCACCGCACCGGCGCGCACCCCCAAAACCCGGCCGGTGCCGAACTCGGTGACCGCGATACCAGCGGGGCCCACCGCCACCCCGTAGAGCTGGTCGAAACCGTCGGCGAGCACCTCGCTGGACGAGCGCGCCGGCAGGTAGCGTGCGACCTGCCCGCCGGAGGTGGTGACGACGAATTCGCCGGGGCCGACGGCTGCCACGCCCCGCACGAACCCGGGATAGCCGGGGCTGAAGAGCATTCCGAGGGTTTCCAGGCGACCGCTCGCACCGATCGCGTAGAAGTAGGTGCCGTCGGCGACGTAGAGCCTGCCGGTACCGTCCACGGTGAGATCCAGCGGCCAGTTCAGGCCGCCGGGCAGCACCGTCGATATCTCGCCGGTGGCGCCGATCTCAGTGATCTCGCCGGTGAAGCTCGAGACGAACAACCGCCGGTCGACGAAGGTGCAGTTGTCCAGTCCGGGATGCAGCTGCGCCAGCACGGCGGACGTGCCGGTGCGCGGATCGATGCGCAGCACCTGCCCGCTGGCGGCTTGGGTGGACACGATGAAGCCGTCGGCGTCGAATTTCACTGAGTCCGGTACGCCCAGATCGCCCGCGACCCGTTGCGGGGCGGCGTCGGCGGCGAACGGATCGATGCGCCAGATCTCGTTGGCGGTCATCACCGGGAAGTACAGCAGGCCGTCAGGCCCCACCTCCATGGCGTTGGGCGACGGCAGGTTCTCGGCCAGGATGCGCCTGCCGCCGGTGGCCCGGTCGAGTTCCATCAGGCGGCCTTCCTCGCGGCATTCGCCGACGAACAGCCGGTCTTGGTGCACGGTGATGCCGTTGGCGCAGGGCAGGTCATCGCGCAGGACGCGGCTGCGCCCGGAGGCGTCGAGCGCGCTGACCCGGGCGTCCATCACCTCGGTGGCGTACAAGGTGCCGCCGGCATCGAAGGCGACGTCATCGGGGGCGACGACATCGCCGCCGCGCGCGCTCACCACCGCCAACTCGCCGGTGACCACGTCCAGTGCACTGATCTGACTGCCGGTCACCTGCGCGATATAGACCCGCCCGTCCGGTCCGGTTCGCAGCCCGTTGGCGCCGAACAACCGGCTGGGTTCGGTGAGCCGTTCCAGCCGCCAGCCCGGTGCTGCGCAGGCGGTGCCGACCAGCTCGCGAGGGCGTGGCAGAGAGGCGGTCATGTCTTCGGACGTTATCAAGCCCGGTTAGTCCAGACAATAGGCCGTAAAAGCACGACCACCCGGCCTTGACGCACGAATAACCGCTGCGGAATAGTGTTCTGCATTACGCAGAACGGAGTATTTTGTCCGAACAAATGACGGCGGGCGCCAACTGCGCCGGTGGGGACGCACCGGCGCACGGGCCGCTGAGCGGCGTGCGTGTGGTCGATCTGACGACCATGGTGATGGGTCCGTACTGCACCCAGATCATGGCCGACATGGGTGCCGACGTCGTCAAGGTCGAGCCCCCGGAAGGCGACGCCACCCGCTACATCTCGGCCGGTCCCGCACCCGACATGAGCGGAGTGTTCGTCAACGTCAACCGGGGCAAGCGCAGCGTCGTACTGGATCTGCGCAGCGCGGCCGGGCAGACCGCGATCACCGCACTGATCGGCCGGGCCGACGTGTTCATTCACTCCATGCGGGCCAAGGCGATGGCCAAGCTGGGCCTGGGCTACGCCGAGGTGGCCGCGCTCAACCCGGGGATCGTCTACACCAACTGCTATGGCTACGGCCGCCGCGGCCCGGCCGCCGACCGCCCGGCCTACGACGACACCATTCAGGCCGAATGTGGACTGCCCGCGGTACAAGAACAGCTCACCGGGCGAGCCGACTACGTCGGCACCATCATGGCAGACAAGATCGCCGGACTGACCGCCCTCTACGCCACGATGATGGCGCTGTTCCACCGGGAACGGACCGGACAAGGCCAGGAAGTCGAAGTCGCCATGTTCGAGACCATGGCCTCGTTCATGCTCGTCGAACACGCCAACGGTGCGATGTTCGACCCGCCGCTGGGTCCGGCCGTCTACCCGCGCACGGTGGCACCCAACCGGCGGCCCTATGCCACCAGCGACGGCCAGATCGCCGCGCTGATCTACAACGACAAGCACTGGAACGCCTTCATCGGTGCGGTGCAACCGCCGTGGTCCTCCGAGCAGTACGCCACCCTGGCGCAGCGGGCCCGACAGATCGACACCATCTACGGACTGGTGGCGCAGACCATGAAAGAGCGCACCACCGCCCAGTGGCTGGCGCTGTTCGAGGAGCTGGAAATCCCAGCGGCTCCGCTGAACTCGCCCGGCGCGCTGTTCGACGATGCGCACCTCAACGCGGTGGGGCTGTTCGAGACCGTGGACACCCCCCACGGCCCGGTCCGATTCCCCGGGGTGCCCACCTGGCTGTCGCGGACCCCCGGCCGGGTCGCCGGCGCGGCCCCGGAACTCGGCGCGCACACCGCGGCGGTGTTCGCCGAACTCGGACTCGAGCAGGGCGCCTCGTGACACTCGACTTCGAGATGGGGACACACGCGGGCGAGCTGCGGGTCCAGCTGCGCGACCTGATCGGACGTGAACTGCCCGAACGCTTCCCGGGTGCGTTCACCGACGACCCCGCAGATCTTGCTGCGGCACAACGATTCTGCCGGGTGCTGGCGGAGCAGGATCTGCTGTGTCTGTCCTGGCCGGAAGAATTCGGCGGGGCGGGCGCTTCGGTGTGGGAACAGACCATGGTGCGCGAGGAGATGTGGGCGCACCATGAGCCGCGCGGTGCGCAGTACATGGGCGTGAACTGGGTCGGGCCGATCATCATGCGGCACGGCACGCCCGAGCAGCAGCGCCGCCACCTGCCGCCGATCGCGGCCGGCGAGGTGATCTGGTGCCAGGGCTTCTCCGAACCCGAAGCCGGCTCGGATTTGGCCTCGCTACGCACCCATGCTCGCCGCGACGGCGACGGCTGGCTGATCAACGGTCAGAAGATCTGGACCTCGTACGCCACCATGGCGCAGTGGTGCTTCCTGTTGGTGCGCACCACCCGGGTCGGCGAAGGATCGGTCACCAAGAAGCAGCAGGGCCTGACGGTATTCCTGGTCCCGATGGACAACCCCGCCATCACCGTACGGGCGCTGGGCACCATGATGGGTCCGCACCATCTCAACGAAGTGTTCTTCGACGACCTGCGCGTCACCGATGCCGACGTACTCGGTGAACTCGACGCGGGATGGTCGATCGTGGCCGACGTGATGGCCTTCGAGCGCGTCGGAATCGCCCGCTACGCGCGCTGCGAACGGCTGCTCGCCGCGGCGCCGCATGTCCTCGGGCCGCGATGGGACGCCCTGCCCGGCGAGCTGATCGCGCGGTGGGTGCGCATGCTCACGCACTGCCGGCGGGCCCGGCTGATGGCCTACCGGGTGGTGTCGCTGCAGGCCAGCGGCCGCATAGCGCCCGGTGACGCGGCCGCCTACCGGATCGCGGTCACCCGGCTGGACCAGGAAAGCGCCGAGGTGCTGATGGAGATCGCCGCCGAGGCTCCCGACAGCCCGCCGGCACAGTGGTACCGCCAGGAGGTCGAAGACCACTGGCGCTACTCGCAGGCGGCCACCGTGTCCTCGGGCAGCATCGAGATGCAGCGCATCCTGCTGTCCCGCGCGTTGCTTGCGGCGGGGCGATGAATCTCGAACTCGGCTCGGACGCACAGGAATTCGGCCAGTCGGCACGCCGGGCCTTCGAAGCGGCAGGCGGCGACGACCTGGTGCTGCGCGCTGACGCCGACCCCGCCGTGCGCGAGCAACTGGTCGCGCCGATCCTGCGCGGGCTGGGCGCCTACGAGCTCAAGCCCCGCGACGACGCCGACGAACTCGAAGCCGCCGCCGCGCTGTGCCGGGCCGCCGGGTACTGGGCGCTGCCATACCCGGTGGCCGAATGCCTTTCCGCACCCGCCGATCTCGACGTCGACGGGCTGATCGTGGTCGCCGAGCATGCCCCCGCCGGCGGGGTGGCCGGACTGTCGAAGCGCTGGGCCACGGTCACGCTGGCCGGCCTGCGCAGCACCGTGGTGGGGCAGTCGGAGGCCCGCCCGGCCCTGGTGGCCGAACTGGTCCTGGCCGAGGTCGACACCTTCGGTGCGGCCGACCTCGCCCTAGCGCTGGCACTGCCCTGCTGGACGCTGTTGGGAATGCTGGACCGGGCAATGGATCTGACGATCGCCCACGTGCGGCTGCGTGAACAGTTCGGCCAGGCGCTGTCGACGTTTCAGGGCGTGCAGTTTCAGCTCACCGATGCCGAGGTGGAGCGCGCCGGGCTGGACATGCTGGCCAAATACGCGCTGTGGAGCATTGCGACCGGGCGTCCCGAAGCCACCGACGACGCGCTGGCGCTGCGATCGGCGGCGCTGGAAGCCGCCGAAGTGGTGTTCCGCGTCTGCCACCAACTGCACGGCGCCATCGGGTTCTGCGACGAGACCGCACTGTCGTGGCTGTCGCGCTACAGCCAGCCACTGCGCCGCCTGCCGTGGGGGCTGTCAGCCACCCGCGACCTGCTGGCCCGCCGCGCTCAACAGACCGGACTGACGGGACTCTACGCGTGAAATACGACCTGCCTGAAGAGATCACAGTGACCGGCGACGGACGGGTCCGCAACGTCACGATCAACCGGCCCGACGAGCTGAACAGCATCAACGCCAACCTGCACTGGGGCCTGGCCAACGTATGGCGTCAACTGGCCGCCGACAAGGCGGTCCGGGTCGTGGTGCTGACCGGCGCCGGGCGGGCGTTCTCCGCCGGCGGCGATCTCAACTGGATCACCACCTTCCTCGACGACGAAACCGCCCGCGACGAGAGCATCCGCGAAGGGGCGCAGATCGTCGAAGAGATGCTGCGGTTCCCGCTGCCGATCATCGCGGCCGTCAACGGCCCCGCCGTTGGACTGGGCTGCAGCGTGGCGGTGCTCTGCGACATCGTGTTGATCTCGCAGAAGGCCTATCTCGCTGATCCGCACGTGGCGGTCGGGTTGGTCGCCGGTGACGGGGGAGCCGCCCTGTGGCCGCTGATCACCCCGATCCTGCGATCCCGCGAGTACCTCTACACCGGCGACCGCATCGACGCCGCCACCGCCGTCGAGCTCGGACTGGCCAGCCGCACCGTGGCACCCGAAGAGCTGCTGCCGCAAGCACATCAGCTGGCCGACCGCCTGGCGGCCCAACCTCCTGAGGCGCTGCAGGGCACCAAGCGAGTGGTCAACATGTATCTGTCGCAGGTGCTGGCCGGGCCGCTGCAGGCCGGGTTCGCCGCCGAGGTTGCGACCATGAAGTCCGAGGAACACCGGCAGCGCTTGCTCGCCTTCGCAGAGCGGGCGAACCGGCGATGACAGCACCGCAGGAAACCGCCGATTTCCGCGCGCACGTTCGCCAGTGGTGCCGCGACAACATTCCCGCGGACTGGCGCCAAGCCCAGACCGGGGTGAGCGAACAGGAGTTCGTCGACTTCCAGCGCAGCTGGTTCGCCACCCTGCACAGCGCCGGGTTCGCGGTCCCGCACTGGCCCCGCGAGTGGGGCGGTGGCATGTCGGTGGCCGAGCAGGCCGTGCTGTATCAGGAACTCGCCGCCCACGACGCGCCCCGGCTGGTGCTGGCCTTCGTCGGCATCCACCACGCGGCCGCCACCCTGCTGGCCGCCGGAACACCGGAGCAGCGCAGCCGGCATCTGCCGGCGATCCTCGACGGCGAGATCTGGGTGCAGGGCTTCTCCGAACCGGGGGCCGGCTCGGATCTGGCATCGCTGCGTACCACCGCGCGCCGGGTGGGCGAGGGCTATGTGGTGAATGGCCAGAAGCTGTGGGCCAGCGGCGCCAGCCACGCCCAGTGGTGTCTACTGCTGGCCCGTACCGACCCGCACGCCCCCAAACGCAAAGGCATCTCGTATTTCCTGCTGGACATGGCGACCCCCGGCGTGCAGGTGCGGCCGATCCGCAACGCCGTCGGTGACCAGCATTTCTGCGAGATCTTCCTCGACGACGTGGTCATTCCGGCGGCCAACCTGATCGGGGCGGAGAACGCCGGCTGGCAGGTGGCGCAGGCGACCCTGGGCGCCGAGCGCGGCATGACCATGCTCGAGCTCGCCGAGCGACTGGGCTGCGCGGGATTTCGGTGGCTGGTGCAAGCCGCCCCCGCCGATGACCCGGTGGTGGCCGACCGGCTGGCGCAGCTGGAGACCGAGATCACCGGACTGCGCGGTATGTGCCGCCAACTGGTGCACGACGTCGAAGCCGGCACCGCCGGGCCGGCCGATGCCTCGATCGTGAAGCTGTTCTACAGCGAGGTGCTGCAGCGGCTCACCGATTTCGGCGCCGAGATCGGTGGGCTGCAAGCCCATACCGTGCTGGACAAGCCGCTGTCCAGCGGATGGGAATCGGGAACGTGGGTGCTGGACTTCATCGGCTCCTGGGAGTGGACCATTCCCGGCGGCTCCAGCGAGATCCAGCGCACCATCATCGGCGAACGAGGTCTCGGCCTGCCCAGAGAGCCGAGCATGCCGTGACCACAACCGATTTCGCCGAACTGCACCACGAGCTGCGTGCGGTCGCCGCCGACCTGCTGGGCCGTGACCGCGTGGTCGGCTGGTCCACCGTCGTCGACGCCGGCTGGGTGGGTTTGGAGGTTCCCGAACCCCTCGGCGGTGCGGGGGCGAGCTTCGCCGAAGCCGCGGTGATCTGCCAGGAACTGGGCCGCGCTGCTGCGGCATCGCACTATCTGGGTTCTGCGGTGCTGTCGGTGGGCATGCTGAACAGCCTGCAGGGCAGCGAGGTCCGTGATGCCCTGCTGGCCGACGTCGCCGCCGGACGGACCCGGCTTGCCGCGGTGATCGGGGGATCGTTCACCCTCGACGCCGACCGGCGGTTGACCGGCCGTGCCGACTTCGTGCCGGACGCCGACGGCGCCGACCGACTGCTGGTAGCGGCCTGCGATGCGTCCGGGGCTGATGTCGTGGTCGCCGTGGAAGGGCTGAGCGTCACCGAACAACCGGTGCTCGACGAAACCCGCCGCGTCGGAACCGTCGCCGCCGACGGAATCGAAGTGGCCGACGCGGCGGTGCTGCGGTTCGCCGGCAACCCGGCGGCCCTCGCGCAACGGGCGGCGGTCGCGGTGGCATGCGACAGCCTCGGTCTGGCCGAGGCCATGCTCGCCGCAACGGTGTCGTATGCGCAGACCCGGGAACAGTTCGGCCGGCCCATCGGCTCCTTCCAGGCGGTCAAACACGCCTGCGCAGACATGCTGGTGAAAGTCACGGTGGCCCGCAACCTTGTGCGCGACGCGGTTCACGCCGTGGCGACGGGCGGGTCCGACGGCGCAGACGTGGATGCCGCTGTCGCCATGGCGAAGTCCTACACCTGCGCGGCCGCCGTCGACGTGGTCGGCAAAGCACTGCAATTGCACGGCGGCATCGGCTACACGTGGGAGAGCGGCATCCACGTCTATCTCAAGCGCGCCACGTTCAACCGGTCGCTGTTCGGATCCCCGGCAGCGCACCGTCGTCATCTCGCTCAACGGTATTAACAAGTCAAGCAAGGAGTTTCGACTGTGGGTGTGCCCGTCTATCGCCGGATCCTGGAACTGTTCGAGGCCGAAGGCGTCAACACGCTGTTCGGCATCCCCGACCCCAACTTCGTGCACATGTTCGTCGAGGCCGAAAAGCGCGGTTGGTCGGTGGTGGCGCCGCACCACGAGGAGAGCGCCGGATTCATGGCCGAGGCCGCCTCGCGGATGACCGGCCGGCCGGGCCTGTGCATCGGCACCCTGGGGCCCGGGGTGGCCAACATCGCCGGCGCCATGATGTGTGCGCGAGTGGAGAACTCCCCGGTGGTGTTCCTCGGCGGCCAGCGTGCCCGCATCACCGAGCGCCGGGTGCGGCGCGGGCGGATCCAATTCGTGCGCCAGGAAGAACTTTTCACGCCGTCGGTGAAGTACAGCGCGTCGATCGAATACGCCGACCAGACCGACGAGATCGTGCACGAGGCGATCCGCCGCGCCATGTCGGGCACTCCCGGTCCGGCCTACATCGAATACCCGTCGCACGTCATCCTCGAAGAGCTCGACGTCGCCGACCCGCCCGAGCCGCACCGCTACCGGCTGGTGAATCAGCGGGCCGGCGCACCCGAGGTGGCGCAGGCCGCCGAGATCATCCGCAAGGCGTCCAGCCCCATCCTGCTGGTGGGCCACGGGGTATACACCTCGCGCAGTGCGGCCGCGGTCGCCGAGCTGGCCGAGCTGATGGCCTGCCCGGTAATCCAGACCTCCGGTGGTACCGCGTTCATCCCGGGCCTGGAGGACCGCACCTTCCCCTACGGCTTTTCCACGGCGGCCGTTGAGGCCGTCGCCGGCTCGGACGTCTGCGTGGCGCTGGGCACCGAGCTGGGCGAGCCGGTGCACTACGGCACCACCCGGCACTGGGCCGGCAAGAACGGCGAGCGCAAGTGGAT
This sequence comes from Mycobacterium sp. UM_Kg27, assembly GCF_000972905.1. Classification (NCBI taxonomy): domain Bacteria; kingdom Bacillati; phylum Actinomycetota; class Actinomycetes; order Mycobacteriales; family Mycobacteriaceae; genus Mycobacterium; species Mycobacterium sp. UM_Kg27. Next base: position 15,448 of record NZ_JRMM01000020.1, on the reverse strand, counting down.
CTACGTCGAACAGGACCCGCTGGCGATCGGGGTGAACCGGCCGGTGGACGTAGCCCTGGTGGGTGATCTGCGGGGCATCGTTCCGCAGTTGGTCGAGGAACTCAAAGGCAATCCCCGCGTTCCTTCCGCGGACCTGGACCGCTGGATCAAGCAGGACGCCGACCAGCTCGCCGAACTGGCCGAAACCGCACCGGCTGGTCGTTCCCCGGTACATCCGGCGCGCTTCGTGGTCGAGGCCACGCGGGCTTTCCCCGCCGACGGCATCATGGTGCGCGACGGCGGCGCCACGGTGATCTTCCAATGGACCTATTCGCAGGCCAAACCGCATGACGTGATGTGGAACCAGAACTTCGGGCACCTGGGCACCGGGCTGCCCTATGCCGTGGGCGCCTCGGTCGCTGAGGGCGGTAAGCGGCCGGTGATGCTGCTGACCAGCGACTCGGCGTTCCTGTTCCATATCGCCGAGCTGGAGACCGCGGCCCGGCTGGGCCTGCCGCTGGTCTGCGTCGTGGGCGTGGACCACCAATGGGGCCTGGAAGTCGGCGTCTACAAGCGGACCTTCGAGCAACCCTCGCCCCAGCCCGGCGTGCACTGGGGCAAGGACGTCCGGTTCGACAAGATCGCCGAGGGCATGGGTGCGCGCGGGGAGTTCGTCGACGACGAAGCGCAGATCGGGCCGGCCATCGAGCGTGCCTTCGCCGCCGGCGGAACCGCGGTGATCCACGTCTGCATCGACCCCAAAGCCAACTCCGAAGAGATGCCGAACTATGCCGAGTTCCGGACCTGGTACGCCGAAGGAACCCAGTAAGCGAGAATGTTATTCTCGTTTTCGGCTAACACCGTGCACACGCTGATGGGCTGGAGGAAACCATGTCCGGCGGAATGAGCTTCGAACTGACCGAGGACCAGCAGCTGATCCGGCAGTCGGTCGCCGAACTCGCGGCGAAGTTCGACGACCACTACTGGATGACCAAAGACCAGGCGCACGAGTTCCCGCAGGAGTTCTACGACGCCATCGCCGGCGGCGGCTGGCTGGGCATGACCATCCCCGAGGAATACGGCGGGCACGGCCTGGGCATCACCGAGGCCACCATCCTGGCCGAGGAAGTGGCGCGTTCCGGCGGTGGCATGAACGCCGCCAGCTCGATCCACATGTCGATCTTCGGCATGCAGCCGGTCGTGGTCTTCGGCTCGGACGAGATGAAAGCCGAAACACTGCCCCGCATCGCCCATGGTGATCTTCATGTGTGCTTCGGCGTCACCGAACCCACCGCGGGCCTCGACACCTCCCGCATCACCACCTTCGCCAAGCGTGACGGCAGTGATTATGTGGTCAACGGCCGCAAGGTCTGGATCTCCAAAGCCCTGGAGTCCGAGAAGATCCTGCTGCTGACCCGCACCGAGTCCCGCGAGGACGTGGAAAAGCGCGGCGCCAAACCCACCGACGGTCTCACCCTGTTCCTCACCGACATCGACCGCGACCATGTCGACATCCGGCCGATCACCAAGATGGGCCGCAACGCGGTGTCGTCCAACGAGGTGTTCATCGACGACCTGCGCATCCCGGCCGAACACCGGATCGGTGAAGAGGGCAAGGGCTTTTCCTACATCCTGCACGGGCTCAACCCGGAGCGGATGTTGATCGCCGCCGAGGCGCTGGGCATCGGCCGGGTCGCGCTGGACCGTGCGGTCCGCTACGCCAACGAGCGGGTGGTGTTCGACCGGCCGATCGGCATGAACCAGGGCATCCAGTTCCCACTCGCGGACTCGCTGGCCCGCCTGGACGCCGCCGAGCTGATCCTGCGCAAGGCCACCTGGCTCTACGACAACGGCAAGCCCTGCGGCCGTGAGGCCAATATGGCCAAATACCTCTGTGCCGATGCCGGTTTCGCGGCCGCCGACCGGGCGCTGCAGACCCACGGCGGGATGGGCTACTCCGAGGAATACAACATCTCCCGGTTCTTCCGGGAGTCCCGCCTGATGAAGATCGCCCCGGTCAGCCAGGAGATGATCCTGAACTTCCTCGGCTCTCATGTGCTCGGCCTGCCGAGGAGCTACTGATGGCTGCACCGCTGTCCGGCATCACGGTGGTGGCGCTGGAACAGGCGGTGTCGGCGCCGATGTGCACCCGCGCCCTGGCCGACTTCGGCGCGCGGGTCATCAAGGTGGAAAACCCCGACGGCGGTGACTTCGCCCGCTACTACGACGACGTGGTGCACGGCCAGGCCGCGCACTTCGTCTGGGTCAACCGGGGCAAGGAGTCGGTGACCCTGGACCTGAAAAGCGAAGCGGGACGCGATGTCCTGCACCGCCTGTTGGACCGCGCCGACGTGCTGGTGTCCAACCTCGCGCCGGGCGCCACCGCACGTCTGGGCCTTTCCCCCGAGCAGATGGCGCACCGGCACCCGAACGTGATCGCCGTGGAGATCGACGGCTACGGCACCGGCGGACCGCTGTCGCACAAAAGGGCCTACGACCTGCTGGTGCAGGCCGAATCGGGCGTGTGCTCGGTGACCGGCAATCCGGGCGCCCCGGCCAAACCGGGCCCGCCGGTCGCCGACGTCACCACCGGCCTCTACGCGGCGCTGTCGATCATGGCGCTGCTGGTCGGCCGAGATCGCAGCGGGCCGGCGCCATCGGTCAGCGTGAGCCTGTTCGACACCATGGCCGAGATGATGGGCTACCACCTGACCTATGCCCGGCACTCCGGGATCGACCAGCAGCCGCTGGGCATGAGCTCACCGGCGGTGGCGCCCTACGGCGCCTATCCCACCGCGGACGGCCACACCGTGGTGCTGGGCACCACCAACGACCGGGAATGGCAGCGGCTGGCCCGAGAACTGCTGGGCCGCAACGATCTCGCCGACGATCCGCGCTTCACCGGCAACGCCGACCGGGTCGCGAACCGGGCGATACTGGACGAGGCGATCGCCGCGTGGTGCGCCCGCCACGACCTGGCCCACATCCAGGACGCCGCCGACGCCGCCGGGATCGGCAACGCCCGCTACAACACGCCCAGCGACGTGCTGGCGCATCCGCAACTGGGCGACCGCGACCGCTGGCACAGCATCGACACCCCGGCCGGCCCCATCCCGTCACTGCTGCCGCCGCCGGTGATCTCCGGCTACCGCCCACCGATGGGGGCGGTACCGGACTTGGGTGAACACACCGACACGGTGCTGGACGAACTGGGCCTGACCGGCGAGGAGATCGTCGCCCTGCGCGCCGACGGGGTCATCGGGCAGGCTGGGCGTTGATGACTTACGACGAAGTACTGCTGCGCGCCGACCGCGACGGCGTGCGGACGCTGACCCTGAACCGGCCTGAGCGCAAGAACGCGATCAACCCGGAGTTGTGGCGTGCGCTGCGCGACGCACTGCGCGCCGCCGCCGACGACCCCGACCTGCGGGCCCTGGTGATCACCGGCGCCGGCGGGGCGTTCTGCTCGGGCGCCGATATCGGCGCCGGAGATGAGGTCCACCCGGTGGAGAAGCTGCGCCGTCTCTCCGACGTCGCTCTGGCCCTGCACGAGCTGACCGTCCCCACCATCGCGAAGGTGGCCGGTGTCGCCGTGGGGGCCGGCTGGAATCTGGCGCTGGGTTGCGATCTGGTGGTCGCGACACCGGAATCGACGTTCTGCCAGATCTTCTCGAAGCGGGGGCTCTCGATCGATCTGGCCGGATCCTGGTTGCTGCCCAAACTCGTCGGGCTGCAGCAGGCCAAGCGGCTCGCCCTGCTGGCCGAGACCATCGACGCCGGCGAGGCGCAGGCGCTGAACCTGGTGACCTGGGTGGTGGGTGCCGGCGAGATCGACGAATTCGTGGACGGCCTCGCCGACCGACTGGCCGCCGGCCCGCCGCGCGCGCTGGCGCAGACCAAGGCGCTGCTCAATCAGGGGGCCGATGCCACCTTGCCCGAGTCCCTGGCCAATGAGGCGCGGGCCCAGATCGTGAACTTCGCGGGCACCGATGCCGCGGAAGCCTATGCGGCCTTCGCCGAGAAGCGTGCGCCGCGCTTCACCGGCGGGTGGCCGCCGAAGACAACGAGAACGGAGTAGTCAGATGCGACCCACGGTGATTGTCGGAGCGGTGCGTACCCCCGTCGGCAAGCGCAACGGCGGGCTGGCCGGCACCCATGCCGCGGACCTGTCCGCGCTCGTGCTGGGCGAACTCATGGAGCGCACCGGAACCGACCCGGGCATCGTCGATGACGTGGTGTGGGGCTGCGTGTCGCAGGTGGGCGATCAGTCCTCCAACATCGGCCGGTACGCGGTGCTGGCCGCGGGCTGGCCAGAGCACGTCCCGGCAACCACCGTCAATCGGGCCTGCGGCTCCAGCCAGCAGGCGCTGGACTTCGCGGTACAGGCCGTGATGTCGGGCCAGCAAGACATCGTGGTCGCCGGCGGCGTGGAGGTGATGAGCCGGGTCCCACTCGGCGCCGCCCGCGCGACCGGCGAGCCCTTCGGTCCGAAAGCGCTGGCCCGCTATGACGGTTTCCAGTTCAACCAGGGCATCGGCGCCGAGATGATCTGCGAGAAATGGGGTTTCGACCGCACTCAGGTCGATGAGTATTCGGCGCGCTCCCACGAGTTGGCCGCCGCCGCGCAGGACATCGGTGCGTTCCGCGATCAGATCGTCCCGGTGGCGACCGCCGCCGGCGTGGTGGACGCCGACGAAGGCATCCGCCGCGGCACCACCGCGGAGAAGCTGGCGGGGCTCAAGCCGGCCTTCCGTGCGGACGGATTGATCCACGCCGGCAACTCGTCGCAGATCTCCGACGGCGCCGCAGCGCTTTTGGTGATGAGCGAGGACGAGGCAGCCCGTCGCGGGTTGACTCCGCTGGTGCGCTACACCGCCGGCGCGGTGACCGGCGCTGACCCGGTGCTGATGCTCACCGGGCCCATCCCGGCGACAGCGAAGGTGCTCAAGCGTGCCGGACTGGGCATCGACGAGATCGGCGTCTTCGAAGTCAACGAGGCCTTCGCCCCGGTGCCGATGGCGTGGCTGGCCGAGACCGGCGCCGACGCCAAGCGGCTCAACCCGCTCGGCGGCGCGATCGCCTTGGGTCACCCGCTCGGTGCATCGGGGGCGGTGCTGATGATCCGGATGATTCACCACATGCGCGACAACGGGATTCGCTACGGCCTGCAGACCATGTGCGAGGGCGGCGGCACCGCCAACGCCACGATCGTCGAGCTGTGTGGTTAGGGGACGGTTCATGCGGCGCGATCTGTTCACGCAGGACCACGAGTCATTCCGGGCCTTGGCCCGAGACTTCGTCGAGAAGCACGTGGTGCCCGAATACCCCAACTGGGAGAAGGCCGGCCGGATGCCCCGCGAGGTGTTCGAGCACCTGGGATCGCTGGGGATGCTGGGCATGGCCATCCCCGAGCAGTACGGCGGCGCTGGTGTCGAGGACTACCGCTACAACGTTGTGCTGCAGGAGGAAGCGGCGCGCGCCCTGGTCACGCTGTCCACGGTGCGCACCCAGCTCGAGGTGATCCTGCCGTACTTCCTGCACTACGCCAACGACGAGCAGCGGGCGCGCTGGTTTCCCGGGATGGCGGCCGGCACGCTGCTCACCGCGATCGCGATGACCGAGCCCGGCACCGGATCGGACCTGGCCGGGATGCGCACCACCGCCGTGCGCGACGGCGACGACTACATCCTCAATGGCGCCAAGACGTTCATCACCGGCGGCATCCAGGCCGACCTGGTGATCGTGGTGGCCCGCACCTCGACCGACCCGGACAACCGTCGCCGTGGGTTGACCCTGCTGGTGGTCGAGGACGGCATGGCCGGCTTCGAGCGCGGCCGAGAACTGGACAAGATGGGCTGCAAGGTCCAAGACACCGCCGAGTTGTCGTTTACCGACGTGCGGGTTCCGGTGGCCAACCGGCTGGGGGCCGACGGTGAGGCGTTCAGCTATCTGGGCCACAACCTCGCCCAGGAGCGGCTCACCGTGGCGGTCGGGTCCGTGGCGCAGGCCCGCTCAGCGCTGGCCGCGACCATCGACTACGTCCAGAACCGCAACGTGTTCGGTTCGCCGGTCGCGTCGTTCCAGAACACCAAGTTCGAGTTGGCGGCGGTCTCCACCGAGATCGAGGCGGCCCAGTGCATGCTCGACCGGGCGGTCGCCGACCACGTCGAGGGAGTGTTGTCGGGTGCTGACGCCGCCCGCACCAAACTGTTCTGCACCGAGATGCAGGCCCGGGTCATCGACCGCTGTCTGCAGCTGTTCGGCGGCTACGGCTACATGATGGAATACCCGATTGCCCGGCTCTACACCGATGCGCGGGTGGCCCGGATCTATGCCGGGACCAGCGAGGTAATGAAGATGATCGTCGCCAAGTCCCTGGGTCTCTGAGGGCAGACGACGCCGCGGATTCCGTCCGAGCGAAGCCAACGTCACGCTCGGTGAGAGGTACGCCGAAAAATTATTTGAGTGAGACCCTTGTCACAGTGGGCCTAACCAACCTACTGTGTGTTCACTTGGTTGGTTAAGCGAAGGAGACCGGTGACGTCACCCCGGCCGTACGCCACACTCCTCGCCAAAGGCGAGGACCGCAGGCAGCGGATTCTGTTGGCGGCTGAGCACCTGTTGGCGCGTAACGGCTGGCGCAACACTTCACTGGCGCAGATCGCCCGCAACGCCGGCGTCAGCGCCGCCGGCCTGCTGCACCATTTCGCCTCCAAGGAACAGCTGTTGCACGCGGTGCTCGACGCCCGCGACGCCGACGACGACATCCACGCCGACCGCAGCGGCGACCTCATCGAGGAGATCCGGCGGGTGGCCGAGCGGTTCACCCGGGCGCCCGAACTGGTCGGCACGTTCACCGTGCTGCTCGCCGAGAACGTCCTGCCGGAGGCGCCGCTGCACGACCGGATGCTGAACCGGTACCGCAGCGCGCTGGAGATCGTCGCCGACCTGATCCGGCGCGGCATGGACGACGGCCGTTACCGCACAGACCTCAACGCGACCGCCAAGGCCGCGGAGATTATCGCCTTTATCAACGGAATGGAGATGTCATGGCTGCTGGATCCCTCAATACCTCTGAACGAAGTGTTCGCGGGGTACGCGGAAACGTTGGCCCGCGACTTCGCTCCGCCGGAAAAGGAAGCCCAGCGGTGAGCGGGACCGGTGAGCAGGACATGCGCTACCGGTTCGACATCGTGGGCCGCAGCGTCGTCGACGTCGTGATGGCCGCCGGCGGCTGGCTCTATGACCGGGCGACGGCCGGCTGGGACGTCACGGTCTTGATCGATGACGTCGAGGACACCCGCCCCCTGGAGATCCTCGGGGCCAAGGTGCTGGATCTGGAGTCGGTGCTCACGCAGTGGGAGCACTGGCCGCACCCGCAGACCATCGCGGTGTGCGCCGAGATGTTCGACGGCCACGCCCAGGTGCGCCAGGGCGTGATCGACGCGCTGGAGCACAGCAGCACCGAGGTGACATTGTGGGGCGACGTGCCCGCGGAATTGGACAGCGACGTCGACGCCCGCCACCACCGGCTCAGTGCGGCAGCTCGTGCCTTCAAGGCGCAGGCGCTGCGCGCGGCCGGCATCGATCCGGCGAATTCGCACGCCGGAGACGGCCACATCGAGACGTTCCGCTGCGGGCCGGCGGCGTGTACCTCGGTCGCGGCGGACCTGAGCCCAGCCAGTTGAGGGGCGCGGGCAGCGCGCGACCGACATGATGCCGGACCCACTGGCACGCTCCCTGGTGCTGGTGACCGACTATCGGGTGCCGGATCCGGCCAAGGTCTGGCCGCTGATGCAGCGACACCGCGACAGCCTTGCCCACCTGGGCGCCCACCACGTGCTCGTCTACACCTCGACGGTCGATCCGGGCCGAGTGCTGGCGGTGATGGCGATTTACGCCGCGCAGCCGGTAGTCGACCTGCTGCGCGATGAGGCCTTCATGGCCTGGTTCGATGCCGTCGGCGTCAGCGACATCCCGGCGGTGTTCGCCGGATCATTGGTGGAGCGCATCGATCTGACCGACACGTCGAGCCTCGCCGAACCGCCGGGTTCATGCGGCGGTCCCGGCTTCGCCTCTCCTTCGTCGAGCCTCGCCGAACCGCCGGGTGTGGTGGTCGCCGCCGTGGCCGAAGTCGGCGACACTCAAGCACTGATCTCCCACGTTCATGCCACCGAAAAGCACTTCACCGCGGCCGGTATCCGAAAGATCCTGATATTCCAGGCCTTCGACAACCCGCGCGAGATCTTCATGCTGCAGGAAGCAGACGACGAATTCGGCGCCGGGCAGTGGATCAACGAACCCGAGTTCGCCTCCGAATGGATCACCCGAGCCGGCGTCGGGATCTATCCGCCGGTGTTCGTCGGTCGCCTGGCGCACCTGATGCGCGTCGGCGACGAATCTGAAACGGCGGACGAGCCGGCGAGTTGAGCGCTCAGTCGCTGGCCGGCAGCGGCTTGGCTTCTTTGATGCTCAGTGGCACGGTACCGATGCTCAAGGTTCCGGCGCCGGCCTTGGTCACCAGCACCTCGGCGCCGGCTTCGTCGACATAGCGCTTGCCCATCACCGCACCGCCGGAGAAGTCCGGGTCCAGTGCTGCGTCACTGGAAGTGGTGTCGTCCAGCGGCACCATCGGGGCGCCACCGGCGCGCAGATCATCGAGACTGTCGGCGGTCTTGACGACGATGACCTGGGTGTCGCAGACCTGGCTCTTCAGGCGGGTACCGGACTTGATCATTGCGCCCCTTCGGCATTGGTGGGCAGTGCTTCAACTTCAGAGACGAGTTCCCGGCGCAACACCTTGCCGGTCGGGGTGGTCGGCAACTCCGGTCGGAAGACGATCCGGTCGGGGGTGCGGGATCCTCGCAGCTGCTGTCGAACATACTCGCGCAGTGCCTCGGAATCAGGCGAGGCACCCGGTGCCGGCACCACGCACGCGACGATGATCTGTCCCCACTCCGGGTCGGGTGCGCCGACCACCGCGACGTCGCGCACCTCGGGGTGCTCGACCAATACGTCCTCGATCTCGGCGGGGGCGATGTTCTCCCCACCCCGGATGATGGTGTCGTCCGAGCGCCCGACGATGAACAGGTAGCCGTCCTTGTCGAGCACGGCGAGGTCGCGGGTGGGAAACCAGCCCTCGTCGTCGAGCACCGACCCGATGCCGGTGTATTTGCCCGAAACCTGTTCGCCGCGTACATAAAGCTCACCGGGTTGTCCGGCTTCCAGCACGCGGCCCTCGTCGTCGCGGATGGCGGCTTCGATGCCGGGCACCGGACGGCCGACCGAACCCAACCGCCTGCGAACGGCTTCCTCGGTGGAGGCATAGGCGGTCCGGTGGTCTTCGGGGGTCAGCACCGCGACCGTCGAACTGGTCTCGGTCAGGCCGTAGGCGTTGACGAAGCCGACCTCGGGCAGCAGATCCAGTGCGCGGCGCACCAGTGGCAACGCGACTTTGGAGCCGCCGTAGGCGAGGTTGCGCAGGGTGGCCAGCGGGGTCGGGCGGGATTCCAACTCGGAGACAATGCGCTCCAACATGGTGGGGACCACGGTTGCGGTGGTCACCGCCTCGGTGTTGACCAGCCGGATCCATTCCGAGGCGCTGAACCGGCGCAGATAAACGGCTTTGCGCCCGGCGTACAGATTGCTCAGCGCGGCGCCGACACCGGCGATGTGGTACGGCGGCACGCAGATCAGCGCGGCGTCGCCCGTATCCGCGGAGTCGAACTCGACCGTCTGTGTCACATAGCTGGTCAGGTTATTGTGCGTTAGCTCAACGGCTTTGGGTGTGGACGTGGTCCCCGAGGTGAACAGCACCACCGCCACCTCGTCGGGATCGGGCCATTGCACCGTGGGTGTGGCGGTCTGGGCGCGGGCGCAGAAGGTGTCGGAATCGATGACCGCGACGCCGATATCGCCGGCCTCGCCGATCATGTCGCTGTATTCCTTATCCACCACGACCAGCGGCTGCGGCAGTCGCTCGATCAGCTCCCGCAGCGCCTGGCCGCTGAGCCGGTAGTTCAGCGGTGCCAACGGCCGCCCGGACCGCGCCGCGGAGAACAGCAACAGCGGCAGCATGTCGCCACCCATCCCGACATAGGCCACGCTGCCCGCGCCGGTCTCCTCGATCACTCCCGCACCGGCATCGGCGAGGGCGTTGAGCTCCGCGGTGGTGTAGCGGGTGGTCTCGGAGACGACCGCGACCCGATCCGGGGCGGCGGACACCGCCATCTCCAGCAGCAGTGAAATGCTCACCGTTGCGTCCTCCGAACACCCATGAGAACGACATTATCATTTTTCGGTAGTTTCGATATCGTGCGCGCGGTGGCAACGCCGCCGCTGGGTACGCTGACGTGCGACATGATCGAAATGGTCGACCTGGAAGCCGCTGTGCCCGACGCCGCGCCCGGCGCCGGGATCACCATCGCGACAGGTGTTCGCTTCGACACCGCGCACGCCGAACACTGGCTGCAGCACGCCACCTTCACCCTCACCGAGACCGAGACGACGGATCGCCGCGTGGTCACCGTCGCCTCGCTGCCCGAGGCGCTGGCCGAGATCACTGACCGCTGCGAGCGCTGGTCGCAGGCCGCGTCGATCTGCGACGACGTGCTGCGCGCGCTGGACCCGGCAGCACCGGCCTGGTCCGGCCTGGTCACCGAGTCGCTGGCCTACTCGGTGCTGCAAGCCGGCCCGGAGTTCGCCGACTGGCTCGCGGCGCGCGGCCCCGCCACTCTGCCGGCAGTCGCCGACCCCCTGCTCCTCGACCGCGACGGTGACACCTTGCGACTGCGCTTCAACCGGCCGCAGCGCCACAACGCCTTCGACAACTCGACGCGGGCCGTTCTGCTCGACGGACTGGCCGTGGCCGCCGCCGACCCCGCGATCGACGAAGTGGTGCTCAGCGGAGTCGGACCGTCGTTCTGCAGCGGCGGCGACCTCGCCGAGTTCGGCGGGTTCACCGATGTGCCCAGCGCCCACGTGGCCCGCACCCGGCACAGCCCGGCGCTGGCGCTGGACGCGCTGACCGCTCGGCTGGGCGCGCGTTGTCGCGCCGACATCCACGGTCAGGTGCTGGGCAGCGGCCTGGAGATGGCCGCCTTCTGCGGCTGGGTACGAGCACACCCGGCCACGGTGCTGGGTCTGCCCGAGCTGAGCCTCGGGCTGATCCCGGGCGCGGGCGGCACGGTCAGCGTCACCCGCCGCATCGGCCGGTGGCGCACCGCTTATCTCATCCTGTCCGGCCGCACCATCGACGCGCCGACCGCGCTGCGCTGGGGCCTGGTCGACGAGATCGCGTCGTGATTGCCGAGCAGGCCTGGGGTGACTCGGGGCTGGCCTGGCTGACCGGGCAGCCGCACGGCAGGCCGGACTTCTCCCGGGCCGCGGTGCTGCAGCGCGCTACGCAGGTGCTGGGCCGCTTCACCGCCGCGACCGGAGTTGCGGCCGACGCCGCGGAGGTGCTGGCCGGCCGGGCCGGTCTGCTGGGCTGGACGCGTGCCGGGCGGGTTTCGGCCGGGGGAGCGTCGCGGCTGCTGCCCGCAGCGGACGGGTGGTGGGCGCTGACGCTCGCCCGCCCCGACGACCTCGAGGCGGTGCCCGCTCTGATCGAAGCCGAGTGCTCCGATCCGTGGGCGGGGATCGCCGGCTGGGCTTCGACGCGGCCGGTGGCCGAGGTCGTGGCGCGGGCGCGGCTGCTGGATCTGCCCGCCGCAGCGTTGGGCGAGACCGCTCCCGCTGCCCCGGTGGTGCGCCGAGCCGGTTCGGCGGGACCGGTCCGCGGTCTGCCCGGAGCGCTTGTCGTCGACCTGACCTCGCTGTGGGCCGGACCGCTGTGCGGGCTGCTGCTCGCCCAGGCTGGAGCGACGGTGATCAAGGTGGAAAGTCCGTCGCGCCCGGACGGCACCCGCAGCGGCTCCAGCGCCTTCTTCGACTGGATGAACGGCGGCAAGCTTTCCTGCGCACTGGATTTCGACCGCGACAAGCGGGTCCTGGCCCACCTGCTGGCGGCTGCCGATGTGGTGTTGGAGGGTTCGCGACCGGCCGCCTTGGCCCGCCGTGGCCTGGGCCCGCTCGACGTGGCCGGCCGGCCCGGGCGGGTATGGCTGCAGATCACCGCGCACGGTGCCGACTGCGGCCACCCCGGATTCGGTGACGACGCCGCGGTCGCCGGGGGCCTGGTGGGTTGCGACTCCGACGGCGACCCGGTGTTCTGCGCGGACGCCATCGCCGACCCGTTGACCGGTATCGAAGCCGCCGCGGCGGTGGCCGATTCGATGGCGCGCGGCGGCGGCGAGCTGATCACGGTGGCACTGGCCGCCGTCGCCGCCAACTACGCCGCACTGCCCAAACACACTCCGGCTGAAGGGTTGTCGGTTCTTCCGCCGCCGCTTCCTCGCATCAAAGCTGTCGGGCCGGTGTTGGGGGCCGACGCCGCCCGCATCCGCGATCTCATGGTGGCGCGGTGCTGATCCAGCGCGCGAGGTTGCTCGGCGGGACGCGAGTCGATATCCGGCTCGGCGACACCATCGAGCACATCGCGCCGACATTGACGGCGCACCGCGGCGAAGACGTCCTCGACGTATGCGACGCGACCGTGATGCCCGGGCTGCACGATCACCACGTGCACCTGCGGTCGGCGGCCGCGGCGCTGGATTCGGTGTGCCTGGGCCCGCCGCACGTACGTACCCTCGATGACCTGGCCGCTGCACTGCGGGGCGCCACCCCCGACTCCGATGGCTGGGTGCGGGGCTACGGCTACCACGAATCCGTCGCCGGTGAACTCAACGCCGCACTGCTGGATCGGTTCTCGCCGCAGCTGCCGGTGCGGGTGGCGCATCGCAGCGGGGCGCTATGGGTGCTCAACTCGGCCGGTCTGGCCCGCACCGCGATGAACGGCAACCCCGATGGGCGGTTACTGCGCGCCCACGGCGATCCCGCGCCCCGGCTGCCGCACCGCGAACCCCCGCTGGCCCGGTTGAGCCGGCAGTTGGCGGCTCGCGGCGTCACCGGAATCACCGACGCCACCCCGGGTCATGGCGACGCCGACATCGCTGCGTTCGCCGCGGCTCGCGATACCGGCAAGCTGTTGCAGCGGCTGCACTGCATGGCTCCCCCCGGCACTACCGCAGCGCCGGGGGTCAGTCTCGGTCCGACCAAGATCATCCTTGATGACGCAACCCTGGATCTGGATGCGCTGGGAAAAGCGGTGTGCGACAACCACACCCGCGACCACGGCGTGGCCCTGCACTGCGTCACCGACGCCCAGCTCACCGTCGCGATAGCCGCGTGGCAGGCCGCCGGAACGCATCCCGCCGACCGTATCGAGCACGCGGCGGTGATACCCGAGGACCGACTGGCCGATCTCGCCGCACTCGGCATCACCGTCGTCACTCAGCCCAACTTCGTCGCCGAACGCGGCGACGATTACCTCGCCACCGTCGAACCCGAACGCCACCACGAACTGTGGCGGGTTTCCTCCCTGCAGCGCAACGCCATTCCGGTGGCACTGTCCACCGACACGCCCTTCGGCGACGGCGACCCCTGGGCGGCCATGCGCGCCGCCGTCCACCGCGCCACCCCCAGCGGTGCCGTGCTGGGGGCGGGGGAGCGGATCTCGGCTCGTACCGCCCTACAGGGGTTCACCGGCCATGCCGAGCGGCCAGCGACACCGCGGCGCATCGCCGTCGGTGAGCCCGGCGACCTGTGCGTGCTCAGCGGTGATCCGCTTGCGCTCGACGCCGGCCTGGTGACGTCCACGATCGTCGCCGGTGCTGTGGTCCACGGCGGTCGGTAGCCTGGCTAGATAGTTTGAGATTTTCGAGAGAGGCATCGATGACGCGCACGGACAGTGACAGCTGGGACTTGGCCACCAGTGTGGGAGCGACCGCGACCATGGTGGCGGCGCAGCGCGCGCTGGCCACCTCCGGTCCGGACAAACTGATCAACGACCCCTGGGCGGCACCGCTGGTGCGTGCGGTGGGCATCGACTTCTTCACCCGGATGGTCGACGGCGACATCCCGGTCGTCGAAGGCGGCGAGTTCGACCCGATCCGGATGGGCCACGGCATGGGCGTGCGGACCCGATTCTTCGACGAGCACTTCCTGTCGGCGACCCGCAGCGGCATCCGCCAGGCGGTCATCCTCGCCTCCGGGTTGGATTCCCGCGCCTACCGGTTGGACTGGCCGGCGGACACCGTGGTCTACGAGGTCGACCTGCCGGAGGTCATCGAGTTCAAGACCACCACGCTTCGCGACTTGGGCGCCGAGCCGACCGCCGAGCGTCGCGCCGTGGCCATCGACCTGCGTGACGACTGGCCGAGTGCCCTGCGGGCCGCCGGCTTCGACCCGCAGGCTCCCACGGTGTGGAGCGCCGAGGGTCTGCTGATCTACCTGCAGCCCGACGCCCAGGACGCCCTGTTCGACACGATCAAGTCGCTGAGCGCTCCGGGCAGCCGGGTGGCCTGTGAGTTCATCAGCGACACGTCGGTGTTCGCCGGCCCGGCGTGGCGTGAACACCGGGAGAAGATGTCGGCGCTGGGGTTCGAAGTGGAGATCGGCGACCTGATTTACCACGGCGAACGCAACCACATCATCGAGTACCTGACCGGCGCGGGCTGGACGGTGACGGGCCGCCAGGTCCGCGACCTCTACGCCGAGTGCGGCCTGGAGTACGGCGACGACGAACTGGCGATCGCGTTCGACGACATGACTTACTTGAGCGCCGTTCTGGCTGGTCCCGAGGTATGAAACGGGTCACAGCGCTGCGTTCGCCGATGTCGGCGGTTGGACGGTGGTGTGGTGCCCCCAGCAGGGCTCGAACCTGCGACCTGCGGATTAAAAGTCCGTAGCTCTACCAACTGAGCTATAGGGGCCGTGCTGGAACAGAATACTGCCTGCCCGATCGTGGTCGATGGGGGCCGGGTTTGAGGATTCGGGCTCCTGTGCCCTAAGCTAGCCAAGCTCCCAACGTGAAACGTTGTGAGTGCCTCGGAGAGATTCGGTTCTGGCCCCCATCGTCTAGTGGCCTAGGACGCCGCCCTTTCACGGCGGTAGCACGGGTTCGAATCCCGTTGGGGGTACTCGCGTCGTAGTAATAACGGAGCGAACAGCAAGGCCCTGTGGCGCAGTTGGTTAGCGCGCCGCCCTGTCACGGCGGAGGTCGCGGGTTCAAGTCCCGTCAGGGTCGCTTTTACGCGGCGAGGCACCTGGTGCCTTCCGGCCAGGTAGCTCAGTTGGTACGAGCGTCCGCCTGAAAAGCGGAAGGTCGCCGGTTCGATCCCGGCCCTGGCCACTTCAGAGGCGGTTTTGGCCTTGGCGTTCAACGTGACTTGTCATTTATTCGTCGCGGGTCATCTCACCAAGCCGCCGTCACCGGCCGGGTGTCTCCGGCCTCTTGACGGCGGTGTTGCTCGGCCTCGACCCAGTCGCGGGCCGCGCTCGCCCGAGACCTGTGCAGCTTCCGCTCCTT
>NZ_JRMM01000019.1:0-39347 GCF_000972905.1 Mycobacterium sp. UM_Kg27 | reverse complement strand
GATGTGTATAAGAGACAGGACGTCAACGCCGGAACCGTCAGCCCGGTCAACATCGGGGGCTGGCGCGGGTTCGCGCTGCGTGACCGGGTGGCCGCCGCGGTGCCCGGGGTTCCGGTCCGATTGGGTGGCGACGGCGTCTGCATGGCGCTCGGCGAGTACCGGCACGGCGCCGGGCGCGGCACCCGATCCATGCTGGGCATGGTGGTCTCTACCGGCGTGGGCGGTGGTCTGGTGGTCGACGGCGCGCCGTTGCACGGCCGTACCGGCAACGCGGGCCACGTGGGGCACGTCGTCGTCGATCCCGACGGAGAGCGGTGCCGCTGCGGTGGCCGCGGCTGCGTCGAGACCATCGCCTCCGGTCCGTCGATGGTGCGCTGGGCGCTGGCCAACGGATGGACGCCGCAAGCATCCCCAGCCGATGCCAAAGCGCTCGCCGCGGCCGCCGACGCCGGTGACCCCGTGGCGCTGCGGGCTTTTCGGCGCGGCACCGACGCGCTGGCGGTGATGATCACCTCGGTGGCAGCGGTGTGCGACCTGGATCTGGTGGTGATCGGCGGGGGAGTCGCCCGCTCCGGTCCCCTGTTGTTCGACCCGCTGCGGATCGCGCTGGCCGAGCGTGCCGGGTTGGACTTCCTGGTGGGCCTGCAGGTGGTGCCCGCCGAACTCGGCGGCGACGCCGGGCTGGTGGGGGCGGCTGTGTTGGCCACCTTGCGTTGACTCTGCTTAGGGGGTCTGCGTCGTCGCGTGGCTGGGGAGGGCGCAGATCGCGTCCAGGCCGAAGACCCTGTTCAGTCGGCCGAAGGCCAGCCAGGCGCCCAGGGACATTGTCAGTTCCACGGCCTCACGCTGGTCGTAGTGGGCCTGGAAGCGGGTCCAGAACTCGTCGTCCAAGCCGTGATGGTCCAGGACGTACCGTTCCGCGTACTCCGCGGCCAGACGGGCTCGGTCGTCCAGGAGGTCTGTCGTGCGCCACTGTTCGACTGCTTCGGCGAACTCTTCTTCCACCTTGACGCCGTCGCGTTCGGTCCTCCAGTCCTGGCAGAACAGGCAGCCGTTCAACTGGGCGATGCGCAGTCGCGCGGCCTCGAACTCGCGCAGGCCCAGTGTCGAGTGGGCGTAGACAGCCAGGGAGAAGTTCGCTGCCGCCGGGCCGATCCCGGGGACCAAGGAGCCCCAGACGTACTCAATGGCGTCCTGGCCCTCGGGGATGTCGATGTTCACTTCGTGCCTCCGAAGGTTCGGCCGGGGATCCAGCGCAGCGGGACGTCGAGGGCGTCGTACAAGCCGGGGTCGGCGGCGACGAGCCAGTCGAGGGCGCCGACGATGCGGCCGACCGCGGTGGCGTTGCCGCCCTCGGAGCGGTTGCCGTTCTCGGTGGCCTCGACGGTCACTTCCACCCGGGGGCTGCCTTCGATGATGACGCGATGGGCGCCGTCGTCGCCGTCCGGCGGCTGCGGCCAGTCGGGCGCGCAGGACGGATGAATACGGGTGACGTGTTCGATGACGATGCGGGCCTCGCCGTCGACGATGCCCTGGACCTCGAACCGCACGGCGCCCTGGGTTCCCGCCTCGAAGTCGCCCATCGCGGCGGTCGTGACGGTGGCGTCGAGGGCGCGGCGTTCGACGTGCTCGCGGACACCGTCGAGTTTGATGCCCAGCGCGCGGGCGATCAGCCGGACCTGCCCGCCCCACACCATCGACGGGACGGTCGCCATCAGCATCGGCGGCTCGTAGTCGAGCGGGTGCCCCATGCCGACGAGGTGGCGGACGGAGTCCGGCTGGTCGTAGGTCGTGTAGTCGAAGATCTCCTGGCAGCGGATCCCGTCGACACGGGCGGCGAGCCCGCTGACGAGCAGCGGCAGGATGTCGTTGCCCCAGCCGGGGTCGATGCCGGACACGAAGAGCGAGCCGCCGCCGTCGGCGATGGCCTTCTCTACAGGTTCGCGTACCTCGGGCGGGGCGCTCCGGTGGTCGTACAGCGCATAGAGGGACGGTGTGACGACCACAGCGCCGGCGCGGATCGCGCGGCAGATGTCGGCGAGGGCGTCGTCGGGGCGGATGTCGCCGGAGGCGGCGTAGACGACGGCGCGGGGGCCCGCGGCGAGCGCGGCTTCGATGTCGTCGGTGGCGGCGACGCCGAGCGTGCGGTCGAGTCCACCGAGATCGCCCGCGTCGCGGCCCACCTTGGCTGGGTCGTGAACGATGACGTGGGCGAGTTCGAGTGCGGGGTGGGCGTCGACGGCGCGGATAGCCAGCCGTCCGACGTTCCCGGTGCCCCAGACGAGGGTGGGAATAGTGTCGCGCATCACAGGAGCCTAGCAAGCGATTGGTTGGCCACTAGGGGCCCCGAGTCAACGTGAAAGGTGGGTACGTCCCCACTCGCACAGCTGAGCCAGCACCGGGGCCAGAGTGTTCCCGTACTCAGAGATCGAATAGTGCACACAGGGCGGCACGGTACCGGCGTCGTGGCGTTCGATGATCCCGTCGGCGACGAGCTCGTGCAGATGACGGATGAGCATTCGTTCGGTGATGCCCGGGATGCTGCGACGTAGCTCCGCGGTCCGCATCGGCCCGTCGGCCAGGCGCCAGAGGATGGTGCCCTTCCAACGGCCGTTGATGACCGACAGTGCGGCGTCGATGGGGCAGTCACTGACGATTGTTTTCGATGCCGCCACCAGCGCTCCTTATGCTGACTAATTTGTCAGTACCTTGTTTTTTGTCAGCATAACCCTCACAGTGGCTTGTCGTGAAGCAGATCGTGGAAATACTTGCGCTGGTGGCGGTCGGGAGCCTGCTGGGTTCGGAGTTCGCGGTGGCGGCGTTTCTTCGTCCAATCCTCGGGTGCCTGCCCGACGAAGCCTTCTGGGCCGCCCGCGGGGGCGGCGCCGGGCTACTGGGGAAGGTGATGCCGTTCTGGTATCTGGCCTCATTCGCACTGCTGGTGGGGGTCGCCGTCGTCGCAGGCCCGCAGCGTTGGCTCATCGGTGTGGGCGCCGGCCTGATGGTGGTCGTCGTGGGACTGTCCGTGCTGGTGCTGGTGCCGATCAACAACAAGATCGCAGCGTGGCGCAGCGCCGACGACGTGTCGCGTGTGCTGGCCGCGCGTTGGGATCGACTGCACTGGTTGCGCGTCGCGATGCTGGCGGTGATCTTCGTGTCGCTCGTGGTCGGCGTGGTGATCGCTTAACGGCCGCCGGGCCGGTGGACGCCGTTTTGGCTGATCGGCCCTCGTCACGTTATGGTGTGTGGCGATCCACCAAAGACCGTCGGTCACCGAGCAATCGGTTGAAGGTCCGGGAACATCCCGGCGGCCCACGCAGGAGGACGAGGCACCGGCACCGCCGGCACACATTGTGACGCCCCGACCGCATCCTGCGTCGGGGCGTTCGTTATTTCCCGGGTGGAGCAAAACTTGAGACAACAACAGCGACACCGAGGAGGTATGCATGGCGCGGGCTGACAAGACCGCCGCCGTCGCGGAGATCGTCGAGCAGTTCAACGGCTCGACTGCCACCGTGATCACCGAGTACCGCGGTCTGACGGTTGCGAACCTGGCGGAGCTGCGGCGTTCGCTCAGTGGTGCGGCAACCTACGCGGTGGCGAAGAACACCCTGGTCAAACTGGCCGCGGCCGAGGCCGGAGTCGAAGGGCTCGACGAGCTGTTCGCGGGCCCGACGGCCATCGCGTTCGTTCAGGGCGAGCCGGTCGACGCCGCCAAGGCCATCAAGAAGTTCGCCAAGGACCACAAGGCGCTGGTCATCAAGGGCGGCTACATGGACGGTCGCGCGCTGACCGTCGCTGAGGTGGAGCGCATCGCCGACCTGGAGTCGCGCGAGGTGCTGCTGGCCAAGATGGCTGGTGCCATGAAGGCCAACCTGTCCAAGGCCGCCGGACTGTTCGCCGCCCCGGCGTCGCAGATGGCCCGCCTGGCAGCCGCACTGCAGGAGAAGAAGCCTGCCACGGAAGCCGCCCCTGCAGCACCTGCTGCCGAGGCGCCCGCCGAGGCGCCTGCCGAGACCGAAGCCGCGGCGGAGACCGCCGAGGCTCCGGCCGAAGCCGCCGAATAACTAGGCACAACCCCAACCCAACTTCCCTAACCGGAATCAGAAAGGACCGAAATCATGGCCAAAATTTCCACCGAAGAGCTGCTCGACGTCTTCAAAGAGATGACTCTGCTGGAGCTGTCGGAGTTCGTGAAGCAGTTCGAGGAGACCTTCGACGTCACCGCTGCGGCCCCGGTCGCCGTGGCCGCCGCTGGCGCTGCCCCCGCTGCCGCTGAGGCCGGCGAGGAGCAGAGCGAGTTCGACGTCATCCTCGAGTCGGCTGGCGAGAAGAAGATCGGCGTGATCAAGGTGGTCCGCGAGGTCGTCTCCGGCCTGGGCCTCAAGGAAGCCAAGGACCTGGTCGACAGCGCGCCCAAGCCGCTGCTGGAGAAGGTCGCCAAGGAGGCTGCCGAGGACGCCAAGGCCAAGCTCGAGGCGGCTGGCGCCACCGTCACCGTCAAGTAGTTCCCGGAACAAGGGGAAGCCCCCGGAACCCGCGAGGTTCCGGGGGCTTCTGCTGTCTGCGGGATGGTGCTGTGCGGCCAGGTCGGCAGGCGTGGATGCCCACTCCGAGCACCGCGACGGTCAATCGCGGCAGCCGGCCGCCGGGCGGGTTGTCCTACTCCTGGAACTCCCGGTTCCTCGACGCCGCGACCTGTGAGTCGTTGGCTGCCGTGCAGCTGCCGCAACGGGTCGCGATGGGCTTCTGCGGCAACTGGACACCACTGACTGAGACGGACCGCCGATAACAGTCGCACCCGTGCGCTACAGTGGCCCAAGCCACAAGCCAGTCGTGGCACGAATAGACGTTGCGGAAGGACCTCAACTAATGGGTGTCGCCATCGAGGTACAGGGGCTTACCAAGTCCTTCGGATCGGCCCGGATCTGGGAAGACGTCTCCATGACAATTC
The DNA here is from genome assembly GCF_000972905.1 of Mycobacterium sp. UM_Kg27. NCBI lineage: Bacteria > Bacillati > Actinomycetota > Actinomycetes > Mycobacteriales > Mycobacteriaceae > Mycobacterium > Mycobacterium sp. UM_Kg27. The sequence continues at coordinate 34,393 of NZ_JRMM01000019.1, read as the reverse complement.
CCGAGGGAGAGGTCAGCGTTCTGCTCGGTCCCTCCGGTACCGGCAAGTCCGTGTTCTTGAAGTCGCTGATCGGCCTCTTGCGCCCCGAGCGCGGTTCGATCGTCATCGACGGCACCGACATCCTGCAGTGTTCGGCCAAGGAGCTCTACGAGATCCGCACCCTGTTCGGCGTGCTGTTCCAGGACGGCGCCCTGTTCGGCTCGATGAACATCTACGACAACACCGCCTTCCCGCTGCGCGAGCACACCAAGAAGTCCGAGAAGGAAATCCGTGACATCGTCATGGAGAAGCTCGAGATGGTCGGTATGCCCAACGACGGCTACAAGTTCCCGGGTGAGATCTCCGGCGGTATGCGCAAGCGTGCCGGCCTGGCCCGCGCCCTGGTGCTGGACCCGAAGATCATCCTCTGTGACGAGCCGGACTCCGGCCTGGACCCGGTTCGCACGGCCTACCTGAGCCAGCTGCTGATCGACATCAACGCCCAGATCGACGCGACCATCCTCATCGTTACCCACAACATCAACATCGCCCGGACCGTGCCGGACAACATCGGGATGCTGTTCCGCAAGGAGCTGGTGATGTTCGGGCCCCGCGAGGTGCTGCTGACGTCCGACGAGCCGGTGGTGCGCCAGTTCCTCAACGGCCGACGGATCGGCCCGATCGGCATGTCCGAGGAGAAGGACCAGGCGACCGCGGCGGCCGAGGAGGCCATGATCGCCGCCGGGCAGAGCGACGGCGGCGTGGAAGAGATCGAGGGCGTGCCGCCTCAGCTGAGCGCGACCCCTGGCTTGCCGGAGCGCCAGGGTGTGGCCCGACGCCGGGCTCGGGTGCGCGAGATCCTGCACACCCTGCCCCCCAACGCCCAGGCGGCCATCCGGGACGAGCTGGAGGGCACCCACAAGTACGCCGTGCACGACTTCCCGGCAGACGAAGAGGCTCCCACCGCGTCGATCCCGACCCCGCCTGGCTGAATCCGCGCAGGCTCACCCCGTGTCAGCTCTTGACGGACGGACCTAAACGGTCCAATCTGGTCACCAGCACACGTGCGGAGAGCCCGGCGGAAGGTCAGCCAGCACCGATAGGGCCCCGGGGCATCGCAGTTGAGGATTGCGTCAGCCTGCGCTATTGTTGGACGTTGCGCTGGCTTCCTTCTGCCCATCCCTTACCCGCACCCGAACACCGCAGTACCAGCCTGAGTCACGTTATTGGCTCGTTTTGGCTTGTCACCTCGTGGTTTGGCTGTGCGTGAGACCGGACAGAGCGTTCGCCAGCCGAACCAACGGTCGAATATTCGCAGCGAACGGGTCCGGTGAGAGCCGGAATCCGCTGGCCGCATTAGGTGCTGGAAGGATGCATCTTGGCAGTCTCCCGCCAGAGCAAAAAGAACGCTTCAGGTACTACCACCCAGAATTCTCCCAATAGTTCTGTGCCCGGAGCCCCGAACCGGGTCTCCTTCGCCAAGCTGCGTGAACCCCTCGAGGTTCCGGGTCTGCTCGATGTGCAGACCGACTCGTTCCAGTGGCTGATCGGGGCGTCGGAGTGGCGCGAGAAGATGGCCGCGCAGACCGGTGCTGCGCCCAAGGGTGGCCTCGAAGAGGTTCTCGAAGAGCTGTCCCCGATTGAGGACTTCTCCGGCTCGATGTCGCTGTCGTTCTCCGACCCGCGGTTCGACGAGGTCAAGGCCCCGGTCGAGGAGTGCCGCGACAAGGACATGACGTACGCGGCCCCGCTGTTCGTCACCGCGGAGTTCATCAACAACAACACCGGCGAGATCAAGAGCCAGACGGTGTTCATGGGTGACTTCCCGATGATGACGGAGAAGGGCACCTTCATCATCAACGGCACCGAGCGGGTGGTGGTCTCCCAGCTGGTGCGTTCTCCTGGCGTGTACTTCGACGCCAACATCGACAAGTCGACCGAGAAGACGCTGCACTCGGTGAAGGTGATCCCGGGCCGCGGCGCCTGGCTGGAGTTCGACGTCGACAAGCGCGACCTGGTGGGCGTTCGTATCGACCGCAAGCGCCGGCAGCCGGTCACCGTGCTGCTCAAGGCGCTGGGCTGGACCTCCGAGCAGATCCGCGAGCGCTTCGGCTTCTCCGAGATCATGATGTCGACGCTGGAGAAGGACAACGCCGCCAACTCCGACGAGGCGCTGCTGGACATCTACCGCAAGCTGCGTCCGGGCGAGCCCCCCACCAAGGAGTCCGCGCAGACGCTGCTGGAGAACCTGTTCTTCAAGGAGAAGCGCTACGACCTGGCGCGGGTGGGTCGCTACAAGATCAACAAGAAGCTGGGCCTGACCGCCAACCCGGGCGAGTCGCAGCCGACCACGCTGACCGAAGAGGACATCGTGGCCACCATCGAGTACCTGGTGCGTCTGCACCAGGCCGCTCAGGATGGCGTATCGGCCACCATGACGGTGCCTGGTGGTGTCGAGGTTCCCGTCGAGGTCGACGACATCGACCACTTCGGAAACCGCCGTCTGCGCACCGTGGGTGAGCTGATCCAGAACCAGATCCGGGTCGGTCTGTCCCGGATGGAGCGCGTGGTCCGTGAGCGGATGACCACTCAGGACGTCGAGGCCATCACGCCGCAGACCCTGATCAACATCCGCCCGGTGGTCGCCGCGATCAAGGAGTTCTTCGGCACCAGCCAGCTCTCCCAGTTCATGGACCAGAACAACCCGCTGTCGGGTCTGACCCACAAGCGCCGGCTGTCGGCGCTGGGGCCGGGCGGTCTGTCGCGTGAGCGGGCCGGCCTGGAAGTTCGTGACGTGCACCCGTCCCACTACGGCCGGATGTGTCCGATCGAGACCCCGGAAGGCCCCAACATCGGTCTGATCGGATCGCTGTCGGTGTACGCACGGGTCAACCCGTTCGGCTTCATCGAGACCCCCTACCGCAAGGTCAACGACGGTGTGGTCAGCGATGACATCGAGTACCTGACCGCCGACGAGGAGGACCGCCACGTTGTGGCGCAGGCCAACTCGCCGCTGGAGGACGACGGCCGCTTCAGCGAGGACCGCGTTCTGGTCCGCCGTAAGGGTGGCGAAGTCGAGTACGTCTCCTCCGCCGAGGTCGACTACATGGACGTCTCGCCGCGCCAGATGGTGTCGGTGGCCACGGCCATGATCCCGTTCCTCGAGCACGACGACGCCAACCGCGCCCTGATGGGTGCCAACATGCAGCGTCAGGCGGTTCCGCTGGTGCGCAGCGAGGCACCGCTGGTGGGTACCGGCATGGAACTGCGCGCCGCGATCGACGCCGGCGACGTGATCGTCGCCGACAAGACCGGTGTCATCGAGGAGGTGTCCGCCGACTACGTCACGGTTATGGCCGATGACGGCACCCGGCAGACCTACCGGATGCGCAAGTTCAACCGGTCCAACCACGGCACCTGCGCCAACCAGCGTCCGATCGTCGACGCCGGCCAGCGTGTCGAGACCGGCCAGGTGATCGCGGACGGCCCGTGCACCGACAACGGTGAGATGGCCCTGGGCAAGAACCTGCTCGTGGCGATCATGCCGTGGGAAGGGCACAACTACGAGGACGCGATCATCCTGTCCAACAGGCTGGTCGAAGAGGACACGCTGACCTCGATCCACATCGAGGAGCACGAGATCGACGCCCGTGACACCAAGCTGGGCGCCGAGGAGATCACCCGGGACATCCCGAACGTCTCCGACGAGGTGCTGGCCGACCTCGACGAGCGCGGCATCGTCCGCATCGGCGCCGAGGTCCGCGACGGCGACATCCTGGTCGGCAAGGTCACCCCCAAGGGTGAGACCGAGCTGACGCCCGAGGAGCGGCTGCTGCGCGCGATCTTCGGCGAGAAGGCCCGGGAAGTCCGCGACACCTCCCTGAAGGTGCCGCACGGCGAGTCCGGCAAGGTCATCGGCATCCGGGTGTTCTCCCGCGAGGACGACGACGAGCTGCCCGCCGGGGTCAACGAGCTGGTGCGCGTCTACGTCGCGCAGAAGCGCAAGATCTCCGACGGTGACAAGCTGGCCGGTCGCCACGGCAACAAGGGCGTCATCGGCAAGATCCTGCCGGCCGAGGACATGCCGTTCCTGCCGGACGGCACCCCGGTCGACATCATCTTGAACACCCACGGTGTGCCGCGACGGATGAACATCGGTCAGATCCTGGAGACCCACCTGGGCTGGATCGCCAAGACCGGTTGGAACATCGACGTGGCGGCCGGTGTGCCGGACTGGGCGGACAAGCTCCCCGAGGAGCTGTACGCCGCCGGGCCCGACACCCGCACCGCGACGCCGGTGTTCGACGGTGCGCGGGAGGCCGAGCTGCAGGGTCTGCTGTCCTCGACGCTGACCAACCGCGACGGCGAGGTCATGGTCAACGGTGACGGCAAGGCGATGCTGTTCGACGGTCGCTCCGGTGAGCCGTTCCCGTACCCGGTGACCGTCGGCTACATGTACATCATGAAGCTGCACCACCTGGTGGACGACAAGATCCACGCGCGTTCCACCGGCCCGTACTCGATGATCACCCAGCAGCCGCTGGGCGGTAAGGCGCAGTTCGGTGGCCAGCGGTTCGGTGAGATGGAGTGCTGGGCCATGCAGGCCTACGGTGCGGCGTACACGCTGCAGGAGTTGCTGACGATCAAGTCCGACGACACGGTCGGTCGTGTCAAGGTCTACGAGGCGATCGTCAAGGGCGAGAACATCCCCGAACCGGGTATCCCGGAGTCCTTCAAGGTGCTGCTCAAAGAGCTGCAGTCGCTGTGCCTCAACGTTGAGGTGCTGGCGAAGGACGGTGCGGCGATCGAATTGCGCGAAGGCGAGGACGAGGACCTGGAGCGGGCAGCCGCGAACCTGGGAATCAACCTGTCCCGCAACGAATCCGCCTCTGTTGAGGACCTCGCTTAATTACTCGCTACTAAACCCGCAAGGGGAAAGGGAGTTACGTGCTCGACGTCAACTTCTTCGATGAGCTCCGCATCGGCCTGGCGACCGCGGAGGACATCCGGCAATGGTCCTACGGTGAGGTCAAGAAGCCGGAAACGATCAACTACCGCACGCTCAAGCCCGAGAAGGACGGCCTGTTCTGCGAGAAGATCTTCGGACCGACTCGCGACTGGGAGTGCTACTGCGGCAAGTACAAGCGGGTGCGCTTCAAGGGCATCATCTGTGAGCGCTGTGGCGTCGAGGTGACTCGCGCCAAGGTGCGTCGTGAGCGGATGGGCCACATCGAACTGGCCGCCCCGGTCACCCACATCTGGTACTTCAAGGGCGTGCCGTCTCGCTTGGGTTACCTGCTGGACCTGGCGCCCAAGGATCTCGAAAAGATCATCTACTTCGCGGCCTACGTGATCACCAGCGTCGACACCGAGATGCGCCACAACGAGCTGTCCACGCTGGAAGCCGAGATGGTCGTCGAGAAGAAGGCCGTCGAGGACCAGCGCGACGCCGACCTGGAGGCCCGCGCCCAGAAGCTCGAGACCGACCTGGCCGAGCTGGAGGCCGAGGGCGCGAAAGCCGATGTGCGCCGCAAGGTTCGCGACGGCGGCGAGCGCGAGATGCGTCAGCTGCGCGACCGTGCTCAGCGTGAATTGGACCGCCTCGACAACATCTGGGACACCTTCGTCAAGCTGGCTCCCAAGCAGCTGATCGTCGACGAGACCGTCTACCGCGAGCTGGTGGACCGCTACGGCGAGTACTTCACCGGTGCCATGGGTGCCGAGTCGATCCAGAAGCTCATCGAGACCTTCGACATCGACGCCGAGGCCGAGCTGCTGCGCGACATCATCAAGAACGGCAAGGGGCAGAAGAAGCTTCGTGCCCTCAAGCGCCTCAAGGTGGTCGCCGCATTCCAGCAGTCGGGTAACTCCCCGATGGGCATGGTTCTGGACGCGGTGCCGGTGATCCCGCCGGAGCTGCGTCCGATGGTGCAGCTCGACGGTGGCCGCTTCGCGACCTCCGACCTCAACGACCTGTACCGCCGGGTCATCAACCGCAACAACCGCCTCAAGCGACTGATCGACCTCGGCGCCCCCGAGATCATCGTCAACAACGAGAAGCGGATGCTGCAGGAGTCCGTCGACGCGCTGTTCGACAACGGACGTCGTGGCCGGCCGGTCACCGGACCGGGCAACCGTCCGCTGAAGTCGCTCTCCGACCTGCTCAAGGGCAAGCAGGGCCGGTTCCGTCAGAACCTGCTCGGCAAGCGTGTCGACTACTCCGGCCGTTCGGTCATCGTGGTCGGCCCGCAGCTCAAGCTGCACCAGTGCGGTCTGCCCAAGCTGATGGCCCTGGAGCTGTTCAAGCCGTTCGTGATGAAGCGACTGGTTGACCTCAACCACGCGCAGAACATCAAGAGCGCCAAGCGGATGGTGGAGCGTCAGCGTCCTCAGGTGTGGGACGTCCTCGAAGAGGTCATCGCCGAGCACCCGGTGCTGCTCAACCGTGCACCCACGCTGCACCGCCTGGGCATTCAGGCCTTCGAGCCGCAGCTGGTGGAAGGCAAGGCCATTCAGCTGCACCCGCTGGTGTGTGAGGCCTTCAACGCCGACTTCGACGGTGACCAGATGGCGGTGCACCTGCCGCTGAGCGCCGAGGCGCAGGCCGAGGCCCGCATCCTGATGCTGTCGTCGAACAACATCCTGTCGCCGGCCTCGGGTCGGCCGCTGGCCATGCCGCGTCTGGACATGGTCACCGGGCTGTACTACCTGACCACCGAGATCGAAGGTGAGACAGGCGAATACACCCCGGCAGCCAAGGACCGCCCGGAGACCGGCGTGTACGCCTCGCCGGCCGAGGCGATCATGGCCGTCGACCGTGGTGCGTTGAGCGTGCGGGCCAGGATCAAGGTGCGTCTGGACCAGCTGCGGCCGCCGGCCGAGGTGGAGACCGAGCTGTTCGGGGTCAACGGCTGGCGCCCGGGCGGTGCCTGGATCGCCGAGACCACGCTGGGCCGGGTGTTGTTCAACGAGCTGCTGCCGACCGGCTACCCGTTCGTGAACAAGCAGATGCACAAGAAGGTTCAGGCCGTCATCATCAACGACCTGGCTGAGCGCTACCCGATGATTGTGGTCGCCCAGACCGTCGACAAGCTCAAGGACGCCGGCTTCCACTGGGCCACCCGTTCGGGTGTCACGGTTTCGATGGCCGACGTGCTGGTGCCGCCGCGCAAGAAGGAGATCCTCGACTCCTACGAGGAGCGTGCCGACAAGCTGGAGAAGCAGTTCCAGCGTGGCGCTCTCAACCGCGAAGAGCGCAACGAGGCGCTGGTGGAGATCTGGAAGGAAGCCACCGAGGAAGTGGGTCAGGCGCTGCGTGACCACTACCCGGCCGACAACCCGATCATCACCATCGTCGACTCCGGTGCTACGGGTAACTTCACCCAGACCCGGACGCTGGCCGGCATGAAGGGTCTGGTGACCAACCCGAAGGGTGAGTTCATCCCGCGCCCGATCAAGTCCTCCTTCCGTGAGGGCCTGACGGTGTTGGAGTACTTCATCAACACCCACGGCGCCCGAAAGGGCTTGGCGGACACCGCCCTGCGTACCGCTGACTCGGGTTACCTGACGCGTCGTCTGGTCGACGTGTCCCAGGACGTGATCGTGCGCGAGCACGACTGCGGCACCGAGCGCGGCATCATGGTGGAGCTGGCCGAGGTGGCCGCGGACGGATCGCTGATCCGCAACCCGTTCATCGAGACGTCGGCCTACGCCCGCACGTTGGCCGTCGACGCGGCCGACGAGAAGGGCAAGGTCGTCATCGAGCGCGGCCACGACCTCGGCGACCCGTCGATCGAGGCGCTGCTGGCTGCCGGCATCGCGCAGGTCAAGGTGCGCTCGGTGTTGACCTGCGCCACCGGAACCGGCGTGTGTGCCACCTGCTACGGCCGCTCGATGGCCACCGGCAAGCTGGTCGACATCGGTGAGGCGGTCGGCATCGTCGCGGCCCAGTCCATCGGTGAGCCCGGTACTCAGCTGACCATGCGTACCTTCCACCAGGGTGGCGTCGGTGACGACATCACCGGTGGTCTACCGCGTGTGCAGGAGCTGTTCGAGGCCCGGATTCCGCGCGGCAAGGCGCCGATCGCCGACGTCGCCGGACGGGTGCAGCTGGAAGAGGGCGAGAAGTTCTACAAGATCACGATCGTGCCGGATGACGGTGGCGAGGAAGTGGTCTACGACAAGCTGCCCAAGCGCCAGCGGCTGCGCGTGTTCAAGCACGAGGACGGCTCGGAGCGGTTGCTGGCTGACGGCGACCACGTCGAGGTCGGCCAGCAGCTCATGGAGGGCTCGGCCGACCCGCACGAGGTGCTGCGTGTGCAGGGCCCGCGCGAGGTGCAGATCCACCTGGTCAACGAGGTTCAGCAGGTCTACCGGGCCCAGGGTGTGTCGATCCATGACAAGCACATCGAGGTGATCGTCCGGCAGATGCTGCGCCGGGTGACCATCATCGACTCGGGCGCCACGGAGTTCCTGCCCGGTTCGCTGACCGAGCGGGCCGAGTTCGAGACCGCGAACCGTCGGGTGGTGGCTGAGGGCCTCGAGCCCGCGGCCGGACGTCCGGTGCTGATGGGTATCACCAAGGCGTCGCTGGCCACCGACTCGTGGCTGTCGGCGGCGTCCTTCCAGGAGACCACGCGCGTGCTGACCGATGCGGCGATCAACTGCCGCAGCGACAAGCTGCAGGGTCTGAAGGAGAACGTGATCATCGGCAAGCTGATCCCGGCCGGCACCGGCATCAACCGGTACCGCAACATCGCCGTGCAGCCCACCGAGGAGGCCCGGGCCGCTGCGTACACGATCCCGTCCTACGAGGATCAGTACTACAGCCCGGACTTCGGCGCCGCCACCGGTGCCGCGGTGCCGCTGGACGACTACGGGTACAGCGACTACCGCTAAATCCGTTCTGCGCGAGCAGTCCCGAAAGCCCCCATTTCGAACTCGAAATGGGGGCTTTCGCGTTTTGTCGCGGCGCGGGTGAGGAGCTTTGCACAGGGGGAGGTGGGCCTGCTCAGGTTGCGGCCCGACGCCAGACCGGGTTGCATCGTTGAGATGGGGGACGAAGTCAACCGCACCGCCTACTCGCGCACCCAGCGTCGCCAATACCGGCGCAAGATTCAGCAGTGCCTGGACGTCTTCGAGACGATGCTGGCGCAGGCCAGCTTCGAGTGTGAGCCGCCGCTGACCGGTATGGAGATCGAGGGCAACCTGATCGGCGACGACTATCACCCGGCCATGTCGAACGCCGGCGTGTTGTCCTCGATCGACGATCCGGCGTTCCAACGGGAACTGGGCTCCTACAACATCGAATTCAACGTGCCGCCTCGTCAGTTCACCGCGCGCGCAGCCCTGGAACTGGAAGCCGAGGTGCGTGCCAGCCTCAATGACGCGCAGGCCAAAGCCCGCACGAATGATGCGGGCATCGTCATGATTGGCATCCTGCCCACCCTGATGCCCGAACATCTGGCCGGTGACTGGATGAGTGATTCGGCGCGGTACGCGGCGCTCAATGACTCGATCTTCGCGGCGCGAGGCGAAGACATCGACATCGACATCGACGGCCCCGAGCCGCTGAATCTGCACGCGGAGAACATCGCACCGGAATCGGCTTGCACCAGCATGCAGTTGCACCTGCAGGTCTCGCCGGCCGACTTCGCCAACTACTGGAACGCCGCCCAGGTACTGGCCGGCCCGCAACTGGCGATCGGCGCCAACTCGCCCTACTTCTTCGGTCACCGCCTGTGGGCGGAGACCCGGGTGGAGTTGTTCGCGCAGTCCACCGACACCCGACCCGACGAACTGAAGAACCAGGGGGTGCGGCCCCGGGTGTGGTTCGGCGAGCGGTGGATCACCTCGATCTTCGACCTGTTCGAGGAGAACGTGCGTTACTTCCCGTCGCTGCTTCCCGAAGTCTCCGAGGAGGACCCGGCCGACGAGCTGGCCCGGGGACGCACCCCGCAACTGGCCGAGCTGCGGCTGCACAACGGTACGGTGTACCGCTGGAATCGCCCGGTTTACGACGTGGTCGACGGAAGACCGCACCTGCGGGTGGAGAACCGGGTCCTGCCCTCGGGTCCCACGGTCGCCGACATGGTGGCCAATGCGGTGTTCTACTACGGGCTGCTGCGCAGCCTGGCCCTCGACCAGCGCCCGCTGTGGACCCAGATGAGTTTTGCGGTGGCACACGACAACTTTCGCCGCGCCGCGCGCCTGGGTATGGATGCCCGGCTGTTCTGGCCGGAGCTGGGCGAGGTGAGCGTGGCGGAACTGACCCGGCGTGAGTTGTTGCCGCTCGCCCGCCACGGGCTCGAGGAGTGGGGCGTGGCCGCCGAGGTGATCGACCGGTTCCTCGGCATCATCGCCGACCGGGTGGCAACCGGACGCAACGGCGCCACCTGGCAGGTGTCGACGGTCCGCGCGCTCCAGGCCCAGGGCTTGAGCCGGCAGGACGCATTGGCGGAGATGCTGAGCCGCTACTGCACACACATGCACACCAACCAGCCGGTGCACACCTGGCCGACAGAACTGGGCTGAGGTGTCCGGTCGCGGCGCCGGTAGGCTGGCCGCCGTGTTGATCGGATCCCATGTGCGCCCGCAGAATCCGCTGGCGGCCGCGGAAGCCGAGGGCGCCGATGTGGTGCAGATCTTCCTCGGTAACCCGCAGAGTTGGAAGCCACCCAAACCGCGCGAGGACGCGGCGCAACTTCGCGCGGCGGCGCTGCCGATCTATGTGCATGCGCCGTATCTGATCAACGTCGCCTCGCCGAACAACCGGGTGCGCATCCCGTCGCGCACCATCTTGCAGCAGACCTGCGAGGCGGCCGCTGATATCGGCGCGGCCGCGGTGATCGTGCACGGTGGCCACGTGACGGCCGACGACGACGATCCGCAGGCCGGGTTCGCGCGGTGGCGCAAGGCGCTGGACCGTCTGGAGAGCACCGTCCCGGTGTACCTGGAGAACACCGCGGGCGGCGACTATGCGATGGCCCGCCACTTCGACACCATCGCCAAACTGTGGGACCACATCGGTGACACCGGCGTCGGGTTCTGCCTGGACACCTGCCACACCTGGGCGGCCGGGGAATCGCTGCCCGACGCTGTGGAGCGCATCAAGGCGATCACCGGCCGCATCGATCTGGTGCACTGCAACGACTCCAAGGACGCGCCCGGCTCCGGACGGGACCGGCACGCCAACTTCGGTGACGGCCAGATCGACCCCGACCTGTTGGTCGCCGTGGTCGAGGCCGCCGGTGCCCCGGTGATCTGCGAGACCGCAGAGGAGGGTCGCAGGGCCGACATAGCGTTCCTGCGTGAGCGGCTGAGTTGACCGGCGCCCGGGGTGCCGACCGGCCGAAAAAACATCCGAAATGACTGATTTGTCACGCAATGGGCGACATTGGGTCGGTTGTGTGCTACAACTTTCCTAGGCGCCGTGACCGCGGCAGCTGCGCACACGTCTCAGGACTGGAGGGGGTCCAAATGCCTGAGCGACACCAGCATGGTGTGGGGGGAGTGCGCAGCACCTAGTCCGGCGCCCCAAAACGACGGCGGTCACAGCTTGGAACCTCCCGACCCCAGGCTGTGACCGCCGTTTTTTGTTTGCCGACATCAATTTTATTACACCCATTGTGCATGCGTGCAAAAACTGTAATATTCGGCTATGGCCGATACGCACATCGTCACCAACCAGGTCCTTCCGTTGGAAGGCTATAACCCGGCGTCGTCCCCGGTCCTCATCGAGTCGCTGATCCGCGAGGGCGGCCAATGGGGCGTCGACGAAGTCACCGACCTCGGTGCGACTTCCGGATCCAAGCAGGTGCAACGCTGGGGCGCGCTGGCCGACCGCCACCGGCCGGTGCTGCACACCCACGACGTCGTCGGTAACCGGATCGACGAAGTGGAATACGACCCGGCCTACCACGAGCTGATGCGCACCGCGATTGCCCACGGCCTGCACGCGGCCCCATGGGCCGACCCGCGACCCGGCGCACATGTCGTCCGCGCCGCGCAGACCGGGGTGTGGACCGCCGAGCCGGGCCACGTCTGTCCGATCTCGATGACCTACGCGATCGTGCCCGCGCTGCGCCACAACGCCGAACTCGCCAAGACCTACGAGCCCCTGCTGACCAGCCGGGTCTACGACCCCGAGTTGAAGGTGCCGGCCACCAAGGCCGGCATCACCGCCGGGATGTCGATGACCGAAAAGCAGGGCGGCTCCGATGTGCGCGCCGGTACCACCCAGGCGGTGCCGAACGCTGATGGCAGCTACACCCTGACCGGGCACAAATGGTTCACCTCCGCGCCGATGTGCGACGTGTTCCTGGTGCTGGCGCAGGCTCCCGGCGGACTGAGCTGTTTCTTCCTGCCCCGGATCCTGCCTGACGGCACCCGCAACCGGATGCGGCTGCAGCGGCTCAAGGACAAGCTCGGCAACCACGCCAACGCCTCCAGTGAGATCGAGTACGAGGGCGCGACCGCCTGGCTGGTGGGGGAGGAGGGCCGCGGGGTCTCGGTCATCATCGAGATGGTCAACCTCACCCGCCTGGACTGCGCGCTGGGCAGTGCCACCAGCATGCGGATGGGACTGGCTCGCGCCAGCTACCACGCCCAGCACCGCAAGGCGTTCGGCGCTTACCTGATCGACCAGCCACTGATGCGTAACGTGCTGGCCGACCTGGCGGTGGAGGCCGAGGCCGCCACCATGGTGTCGATGCGGATGGCCGGCGCCACCGACAAGGCGGTCCGCGGAGATGAACGGGAGGGCCTGCTGCGCCGGATCGGGCTGGCAGCCACCAAGTATTGGGTATGCAAGCGCGCCACCCCGCACGCCGCCGAGGCGATGGAATGCCTGGGCGGCAACGGCTACATCGAGGACTCCCTGATGCCGCGGCTCTACCGGGAGGCACCGTTGATGGGCATCTGGGAAGGTTCGGGCAACGTCAGCGCCCTGGACACCCTGCGCGCCCTGGCCACCCAGCCCCAATCGGTGGCCGTGCTCTTCGATGAGCTCGCCGAGACCGCCGGCCAGGATCACCGCCTCGACGCCCACGTCGACGCGTTGAAAGCCCGGCTGGCGGACCTGGGCGCCGACGTGGTCGCCGCCCAGTACCAGGCGCGCAAGATCGCCGAGGACATCTGCCTGGCGTTGCAGGGCGGGTTGCTGGTCCGCCACGGCCACCCGGCCGTCGCCGAGGCGTTCCTGGCGACGCGGCTCGGCGGCCAATGGGGTGGTGCGTTCGGCACCCTGCCGGCCGGCCTCGACCTCGGGCCGATCATCGAGCGTGCCCTGGTCAAGGGCTGAGGTCAGCGCACGCCATGCGACACCACATCGCCCCGGTCGAGTTCGACAACCTTCGGACGATGACCTACGAGGTCACCGACCGCATCGCCCGGATCACCTTCAACCGCCCGGAACACGGCAACGCCATCACGGCCGACACCCCGCTGGAACTGTCGGCGCTGGTGGAACGCGCCGACCTGGATCCCCACGTGCATGTGATCCTGGTGTCGGGTCGCGGCGAGGGATTCTGCGCCGGATTCGACCTGGGCGCCTACGCCGAAGGCTCAGCGTCGGCGGGCGGGGAGAACTACCGGGGCAGTGTGCTCGACGGTAAGACACAGGCGACCAACCACCGCTCGGATCAGCCGTGGGATCCGATGATCGACTACCAGATGATGAGCCGCTTCGTCCGCGGCTTCGCCTCACTGATGCACGCCGACAAGCCCACCGTGGTCAAGATCCACGGCTACTGCGTGGCCGGTGGCACCGACATCGCGCTCCACGCCGACCAGGTGATCGCGGCGTCCGACGCCAAGATCGGCTACCCGCCGATGCGGGTCTGGGGAGTGCCGGCGGCCGGGCTGTGGGCGCACCGGCTCGGCGACCAGCGTGCCAAACGTCTACTGCTGACCGGAGATTGCATCAGCGGAGCCCAGGCCGCCGAATGGGGCCTGGCGATCGAGGCCCCCGACCCCGCTGATCTCGACGAGCGCACCGAACGCCTGGTGGCCCGTATCGCCGCCATGCCGGTCAACCAACTGATCATGGCCAAACTCGCCCTCAACACCGCACTGCTCCAGCAGGGCGTGGCCACCAGCCGCATGGTCAGCACCGTGTTCGACGGGGTGGCCCGGCACACGCCGGAGGGGCACGCATTCGTCGCCGACGCGGTGCAGCACGGGTTCCGCGACGCGGTGCGGCACCGCGACGAACCGTTCGGCGACTACGGCCGGAAGACTTCCGGGGTCTAGGCGGCCACCCGATGTCAAAGCCAGTGCGTATGACGGCCCGCTCGGTAGTTCTGTCGGTGCTGCTGGGGGCCCACCCCGCATCGGCCACGGCGGCTGAATTGCTGCGATTGACAACGGGCTTCGGGATCAAAGAAACAGCCTTGCGGGTGGCGCTGACCCGGTTGGTCGCGGCCGGGGACCTGGTCCGCTCGGTCGAGGGGTACGGGCTGTCCGAGCGTCTGCTGGAGCGACAGCGTCTCCAGGACGCGGCGCTGAATCCGCAGACCAAGCGCTGGGACGGTGGCTGGCTGGCCGTGGTGATCACCAGCATCGGCTGCGATGCGCGAACCCGGGCGGCTTTGCGCTCGGGGTTGGTTAACCGGCGCTTCGCCGAGCTGCGCGAGGGATTCTGGATGCGCCCGGACAACATCGACGTCGAGCTGGGCGAGGAGCTCGGGAGATACACCCGGTTGCTCACCGCTCGCGACGAGAAGCCCGCTGACTTGGCCGCCACGCTGTGGGATCTGGCGGGGTGGTCGCAGACTGGCCACGAGCTGCTGGCCGCGATGGCCGACGCCGAGGACATACCAAGCCGCTTCATCGTGGCGGCGGCCATGGTTCGCCACCTGCGCCTCGACCCGGTGCTGCCACCCGAACTGCTTCCTGCGGACTGGCCGGGGACCCGGATCCGCAGTGGCTACGCAGAGTTCGCCAATGAACTGGGCGCGCGACGCGACGCGGACCGAGAGGCGGTGCTGCGATGAGTGCGGTGCGCGTGGAGCGCAGTGGCCCGGTCACCACGGTGATCCTGGATCGGCCGCAGGCCCGTAACGCCGTCGACGGCCCGACCGCCGCCGCGCTGTATCAGGCGTTCGATGAGTTCAACCGCGATGCGAGCGCGTCGGTTGCCGTGCTGTGGGGCGACCACGGAACCTTCTGCGCGGGGGCCGATCTCAAAGCAATGGGTACGCCGAACGCCAATCAGACCCACCGCAGCGGGCCTGGCCCCATGGGTCCGACCCGAATGATGTTGTCCAAACCGGTGATTGCCGCGGTCAGCGGCTACGCGGTGGCCGGTGGCCTGGAGTTGGCGCTGTGGTGTGACATGCGAGTGGTCGAGGCCGACGCGAGCTTCGGCGTGTTCTGCCGACGCTGGGGCGTTCCGCTTATCGACGGCGGCACCGTGCGATTACCCAGACTGATCGGCCACAGTCGCGCCATGGACATGATCCTCACCGGCCGTGCCGTCGACGCCGAAGAGGCGCTCGCGATCGGACTGGCCAATCGTGTTGTCCCGGTGGGGGAGGCGCGGAGCGCGGCCGAGCAGCTGGCCCGCGAACTGGCGGAGTTGCCACAGGGTTGCCTGCGCTCGGATCGGTTGTCGGCGCTGCGGCAGTGGGGCATGACCGAATCCCACGCGATGGACGCCGAATTCGAAAGCATCGAGCGGGTTGCCGACGAGGCGCTGCGCGGGGCGGGCCGCTTCGCCGGCGGGGCCGGCCGCCACGGCGCTAAAGCGTGACGCCGGCGGCCCGTCCCCCGCAAGCGGGAGGTACCCCCAGCACCCGGCTTCGCCGCGCTTGCGACCGCCGCGAGGCTTGACGCCGGGGAGTCCCGCCGGCGGCCCGTCAGCGTCTGTCGGCGACGGTGTTACCCGACCCGCGGTTGTCGATCTTCGGATCGCCGCCGCGGTAGGTGACGGAGTTGTTGAGCCCGGTGATCGTCAGCGTCTTGTCGACGCGCTCGATGGTGATGCGGTTGTCGGCACCGGCTACGTTCACCGCCTCGCAGCGGCCCCGGACAGTCAGCTTGTTGTTCGAACCGGCCACATTCAGCGATTTGCCGTCGGCACAGTCCAGGGCCGATGTCGCACCGAACGACTCGTATCTGATCGTGTTGGCGAACCGGCCGTCGAAGTTCTGCGAGATCCGCGAGGACTTGGGCGGCGCCTCCGACTCGCAGCCGGTGAGCACTACCGTAAGCAGCGTGATTCCGCCGGCCAGCAGCGAGCAGAGATTGACCCGGAGAACGTGGGTCACGCCGGTACGCGTTGGAGCCGGTTGGTCATCCCCAGCTCGCGTCCCCGGTCGAACAGCAGCGGGTCGCCATTGTGGAAGTACACGGTCGTGTCGTTACCGTAGACGGTGACGTCGTTGACGATGGTGTCGGCGATCACGGTGTTTTGCGAGCCCTGCGTGGTAACCGCGTAGCAGGTGCCCATCGCGTGGATGGTTAGGTTGACGCCGTTGATGAATAGCGTCCCGCCGTCGCAGTCCAGCGTGTGCGTCTCGTGCACCCCGTAGATGTGGATGTCGCCGGGTACGGCCTGAGCGCTCGCGGCTGCCACCAGCGAACCGGCGGCCAAACCGAGCAACGCACTAGCCAGAGCGGTCCATTTCATCGCCGAGCCCCTCTCACCGGACGCAATCTCGGCAAAGCTTACGTCGCACCAGCTGGCGCGTACTCGGGTTCCCCCACTAATTGGTCCATTAGAGTTCTGTGCTGATCTCCTCCCGCCGCACGATACGAAGGGCGTACGCCATGTCAGCTCGACCAGACCCGCCCGCAGCGGCGGGTCGCTCGCGCGCCAACGGCAAATCGGGGGCGCGCCCGGTCAAGCTGAGCCGGGAAGTCATCGTCAACGCGGCTTTGAATTTCCTGGACCGTGAGGGCTGGGACGCGTTGACCATCAACGCGTTGGCCACCCAGCTGGGCACCAAGGGCCCGTCGCTGTATAACCACGTGCACAGCCTCAACGACCTGCGCCGCGCCATGCGGATGCGGGTGATCGATGACATTCTCGAGATGCTGACCCAAGTCGGGCAGGGCCGCGCCCGCGATGATGCGGTGCTGGTGATGGCCGGTGCCTACCGCAGCTATGCCCATCACCACCCCGGCCGGTATTCGGCGTTCACGCGGATGCCATTGGGCGGCGACGATCCGGAGTACACCGCCGCAGCCAGCCGGGCCGCCGCCCCGGTCATCGAAGTGTTGGCGTCGTACGGGCTCGACGGGGACCGGGCGTTTCACGCGGCCCTGGAGTTCTGGGCGGCGATGCACGGCTTTGTCCTGTTGGAGATGACCGGCGTGATGGACGATGTGGACACCGACGCTGTCTTCTCCGACATGGTGCGCAGGCTGGCCTCGGCGATGGACAGCCGCACCCAGTAGTGGCGCCGGGGCGGAGGGGCCGCGGGGGACGCTGGGCACGCGCTTTGACCTGCCGGAGTGCTGCCGGGTATTGTGGTAGCTCGTGCCTGGCCACGAGGCGCGTTTGGTGACATAACGCGCGCGCCTGGCCCAATTCGCATGTCCATTATGCCGCGGAGGAATCCGCGGCGGCCCATGCGACACGCCCGACCGCGGGGTAGCGGTGGGGCACAGACCGCGGATTACGACAGTTTTGAACAGCGATACAGGAAGCCGGTAGATGCCAACCATTCAGCAGCTGGTCCGTAAGGGCCGCCGCGACAAGGTCGCCAAGGTGAAGACCGCGGCCCTCAAGGGCAGCCCGCAGCGACGGGGCGTGTGCACCCGCGTGTACACCACCACCCCGAAGAAGCCGAACTCGGCGCTTCGCAAGGTGGCGCGCGTCAAGCTGACCAGCCAGGTGGAGGTGACCGCCTACATCCCGGGTGAGGGTCACAACCTGCAGGAGCACTCGATGGTGCTGGTGCGTGGTGGCCGGGTGAAGGACCTGCCGGGTGTGCGCTACAAGATCATCCGCGGCTCGCTGGACACCCAGGGAGTCAAGAACCGCAAGCAGGCCCGCAGCCGCTACGGCGCGAAGAAGGAGAAGAGCTGATGCCGCGCAAGGGCCCCGCACCCAAGCGTCCGCTGGTCAACGACCCCGTCTACGGGTCGCAGCTGGTTACCCAGCTGGTCAACAAGGTGCTGCTGGACGGCAAGAAGTCGCTGGCCGAGCGCATCGTCTACGGCGCTCTCGAGCAGGCTCGGGACAAGACCGGTACCGACCCGGTGGTGACGCTCAAGCGTGCTATGGACAACGTCAAGCCGGCTCTCGAGGTTCGCAGCCGCCGCGTCGGTGGTGCCACCTACCAGGTTCCGGTCGAGGTGCGCGCCGAGCGCTCCACCACGCTGGCACTGCGCTGGCTGGTCAGCTTCTCGCGGGCTCGCCGCGAGAAGACCATGATCGAGCGCCTGGCCAACGAGATCCTGGACGCCAGCAATGGCCTGGGTGCCGCCGTCAAGCGGCGTGAAGACACCCACAAGATGGCCGAGGCCAACCGGGCGTTCGCGCACTACCGCTGGTGATCACCCCGGCGTAACAGCCGGACACTTGCGACAACAAGCAATTGAAGTAACCGAAAGAGTGGGAAGACTGCTGTGGCACAGGATGTGCTGACTGACCTGAACAAGGTCCGCAATATCGGCATCATGGCGCACATCGATGCTGGTAAGACGACGACGACCGAGCGGATCCTGTACTACACCGGCGTCAACTACAAGATCGGTGAGACGCACGACGGTGCCTCCACGACCGACTGGATGGAGCAGGAGCAGGAGCGCGGCATCACCATCACCTCCGCCGCGGTGACCTGCTTCTGGAACAAGAACCAGATCAACATCATCGACACCCCGGGCCACGTCGACTTCACCGTCGAGGTGGAGCGCTCCCTGCGTGTTCTCGATGGCGCCGTTGCCGTGTTCGACGGCAAGGAGGGCGTGGAGCCGCAGTCCGAGCAGGTGTGGCGGCAGGCCGACAAGTACGACGTGCCCCGGATCTGCTTCGTCAACAAGATGGACAAGCTCGGTGCGGACTTCTACTTCACCGTGCGCACCATCGAAGAGCGCCTCGGCGCTCGCCCGCTGGTGATCCAGCTGCCGATCGGCGCGGAGAACGACTTCGAGGGCATCGTCGACCTGGTCGAGATGAGCGCCAAGGTGTGGCGCGGCGAGACCAAGCTCGGTGAGACCTACGAGACCATCGAGATCCCGGCCGACCTGGCCGGCAAGGCCGACGAGTACCGGACCGCTCTGCTGGAGGCAGTCGCCGAGACCGACGAGGCTCTGCTGGAGAAGTACCTCGGCGGCGAGGAGCTCTCGATTGAGGAGATCAAGGGCGGCATCCGCAAGCTGACGGTCTCGTCGGAGCTCTACCCGGTGCTGTGCGGCAGCGCGTTCAAGAACAAGGGTGTCCAGCCGATGCTGGACGCGGTGATCGACTACCTGCCGTCGCCGCTGGACGTCGAGTCCGTGCAGGGCCACGTGCCCGGCAAGGAAGACGAGGTCATCAGCCGCAAGCCCAGCATCGACGAGCCGTTCTCGGCGCTGGCGTTCAAGATCGCGGTGCACCCCTTCTTCGGCAAGCTCACCTACGTCCGGGTGTACTCGGGCAAGGTGGAGTCCGGCACGCAGGTGGTCAACTCGACCAAGGGCAAGAAGGAGCGGCTGGGCAAGCTGTTCCAGATGCACTCCAACAAGGAGAACCCGGTCGACTCGGCGTTCGCCGGCCACATCTACGCGATGATCGGCCTGAAGGACACCACCACCGGCGACACGCTGTGCGACCCGAACAACCAGATCGTGCTGGAGTCGATGACGTTCCCGGCACCGGTCATCGAGGTGGCCATCGAGCCCAAGACCAAGAGTGACCAGGAGAAGCTGAGCCTGGCCATCCAGAAGCTGGCCGAAGAGGACCCGACCTTCAAGGTCCACCTCGACCAGGAGACCGGTCAGACCGTGATCGGCGGCATGGGCGAGCTGCACCTGGACATCCTGGTGGACCGCATGCGCCGCGAGTTCAAGGTCGAGGCCAACGTCGGCAAGCCGCAGGTGGCCTACAAGGAGACCATCCGCCGCAAGGTGGAGAAGGTCGAATACACCCACAAGAAGCAGACGGGTGGCTCGGGCCAGTTCGCGAAGGTCCTCATCGACATCGAACCGTTCACCGGCGAAGACGGTGCCACCTACGAGTTCGAGAACAAGGTCACCGGTGGCCGCGTGCCCCGCGAGTACATCCCCGCGGTGGACGCCGGAGCCCAGGACGCCATGCAGTACGGCGTGCTGGCCGGCTACCCGCTGGTCAACATCAAGGTCACCCTGACCGACGGTCAGTACCACGACGTCGACTCCTCCGAGATGGCCTTCAAGGTGGCCGGCTCGCAGGCACTGAAGAAGGCTGCCGCTGCCGCGCAGCCGGTGATCCTGGAACCGATCATGGCCGTTGAGGTCACCACGCCCGAGGACTACATGGGCGATGTGATCGGCGCCCTGAACTCCCGCCGTGGCCAGATTCAGGCCATGGAGGAGCGCAGCGGTGCGCGCGTCGTCAAGGCGCAGGTGCCGCTGTCGGAGATGTTCGGCTACGTCGGAGACTTGCGGTCGAAGACCCAGGGCCGGGCGAACTACTCCATGGTGTTCGACTCCTACGCCGAAGTGCCGGCGCAGGTGGCGAAGGAGATTATCGCGAAGGCAACGGGCGAGTAACTAGCTTCCCGCCCGTGCCGCTACGGTGGCACAAACCAAAAAAGATCAATCCTGCTGTAACCCAGCACCAACAAGTCCAGGAGGACAAGAAGTGGCGAAGGCGAAGTTCGAGCGGACGAAGCCGCACGTCAACATCGGGACCATCGGTCACGTTGACCACGGCAAGACCACGCTGACCGCGGCTATCACCAAGGTTCTGCACGACAAGTACCCGGACCTGAACGAGTCGCGTGCGTTCGACCAGATCGACAACGCTCCCGAAGAGCGTCAGCGCGGTATCACGATCAACATCTCCCACGTGGAGTACCAGACCGAGAAGCGGCACTACGCCCACGTCGACGCGCCGGGCCACGCCGACTACATCAAGAACATGATCACCGGTGCCGCCCAGATGGACGGCGCGATCCTGGTGGTCGCGGCCACCGACGGCCCGATGCCGCAGACCCGCGAGCACGTGCTGCTGGCCCGTCAGGTCGGTGTGCCCTACATCCTGGTGGCGCTGAACAAGTCGGACATGGTCGACGACGAGGAGCTCCTCGAGCTCGTCGAGATGGAGGTCCGCGAACTGCTGGGTGCCCAGGACTTCGACGAGGAGGCCCCGGTGGTCCGGGTGTCGGCTCTGAAGGCGCTCGAGGGCGACGAGAAGTGGGTCAAGTCCGTCCAGGACCTGATGGAGGCCGTCGACGAGTCCATCCCGGACCCGGTTCGTGAGACCGACAAGCCGTTCCTGATGCCGGTTGAGGACGTCTTCACCATCACCGGTCGTGGCACCGTGGTCACCGGTCGTGTCGAGCGCGGCGTGATCAACGTGAACGAGGAAGTCGAGATCGTCGGCATCCGTCCGGAGACCACCAAGACGACCGTCACCGGTGTCGAGATGTTCCGCAAGCTGCTGGACCAGGGTCAGGCCGGTGACAACGTCGGCCTGCTGATCCGTGGTATCAAGCGTGAGGACGTCGAGCGTGGCCAGGTTGTGGTCAAGCCCGGCACCACCACCCCGCACACCGAGTTCGAGGGCCAGGCCTACATCCTGTCCAAGGACGAGGGTGGTCGCCACACGCCGTTCTTCAACAACTACCGTCCGCAGTTCTACTTCCGCACCACCGACGTGACCGGTGTGGTGAGCCTGCCGGAGGGCACCGAGATGGTGATGCCCGGTGACAACACCGAGATGACCGTCAAGCTGATCCAGCCTGTCGCCATGGACGAGGGTCTGCGGTTCGCCATCCGTGAGGGTGGTCGTACCGTCGGCGCCGGCCGGGTCGTCAAGATCATCAAGTAGTACCTGCGCTAGCAGAGGCGAAAGCCCCCTTCCCCGCGTGGGAAGGGGGCTTTCGTGTTTGGCAGCAAGAAGCGCCCGCGGCGATATTCTGACGCTCATGGTGTGGCGCTATCTGAAGGCCCAGTTACTAGTCCTGCTGTTCGGCGGCCTGGTGGGGCCGATCTTCCTGATCTGCTACCTGGCCTTTGGCAGGGAGGAAGGACTGGACTGGATGCTGCACTCCGGTGTGCTGATCACCGGCTGCGACATCGTGGCCGCAGTGTTGTGGGCGGGCTACGGTGCGAGATCAGCCCGCTGGAGCGAATTCCTTGAGCAGCACGGTGTGCTGGCACTGGCCGAGGTGGTCGGCATTCATGAGACCGGGACCCGGGTCAACGATCAACCGTTGGTCAAGCTCGACCTACACATCGAAGGGCCGGGCCTGACATCGTTCGACACCCAGGATCGGGTTCTGGCCTCCCTCAACCGGTTACCGGTGATCTCCGGGCGCACTCTGGCCGTCCTTGTCGACCCGGCGACCAATGGATATCGCATCGACTGGGAGCGCAGCGCCCTGCTCAGTGGCACGGTGCCCGCGCGGTTCACCCTGGCCGAGGACAACCAGACCTACGATCTGGCCGGCCAGGTCGGGCCCATGATGGAGATTCTGCAGATCCTGCGGGCCCACGGCGTCCCGGTGCAGGGGGAGATCGACATCCGCTCCGATCCGGCGGTACGTCAACAGGTGGCGGCCGTGGTCCGCCGCGCCGCTGAGCGCAGCGCCGAGGCGGCAGGACCCGGCGGGGCGGCGTCGCAATCGACGGGGGAGCGCCTGCAGGAATTGGAAGCTCTGCGCAAAGACGGAATCGTCACCGACGACGAGTACCGGCAGAAACGTCAGCAGATCATTGCCGACCTCTGACCGTTCGCGATAGGTAGAACACGTTCTAGATTGAGCTGCTAGCCTCGTCGAGTGAGCGAGAGCCAGAACCACAACCTGCAGGGCAAGGTGGCCTTTGTCACCGGTGCGGCGCGCGGCCAGGGCCGTTCGCATGCGATCCGGCTGGCGGCCGCCGGCGCCGACATCATCGCCGCCGACATCTGCGCCCCGGCGTCGGACTGCATCACCTACCCGGCGGCCACGCCCGAGGAATTCGCCGAGATGGTCAGTGCGGTCGAGGCCCACGGCCGTAAGGTGTTGGCCCGCACGGTCGACGTTCGTGACGACGCCGGCCTGCGCCAGCTGGTCGACGACGGCGTTGAGCAGTTCGGGCGCCTCGACGTGGTGGTGGCCAACGCCGGCGTGCTGAGCTGGGGCCGGTTGTGGGAGCTCACCGACGAGCAGTGGAACACCGTCATCGACGTGAACCTGACCGGTACCTGGCGCACCATCCGCGCAGCGGTGCCGGCGATGATCGAGGCCGACAACGGCGGTTCGATCGTGATCGTCAGCTCGTCGGCCGGGCTGAAGGCCACGCCGGGCAACGGCCACTACGCGGCGAGCAAGCACGCCCTGGTGGGTCTTACCAACACGTTGGCTCTCGAGGTCGGGGCGCATCGGATCCGGGTCAACTCGATTCACCCGTACTCGGTGGACACTCCGATGATCGAGCCGCAGGTGATGGCCCAGATCTTCACCGAACGCCCGGACTATCTGCACGCCTTCCCCCCGATGCCGCTGCACCCGCAGTCCTTCATGACCGCTGACCAGGTCTCCGACGTGGTGGTTTGGCTGGCCGGTGATGGCTCTGGAATCCTGACGGGAGTCCAGATCCAGGTCGACAAGGGCGCGCTCAAGTACTGATCGTCCCTGGCCGGGAGAAACAGGGGGATCGTGGTGCCCGACAACGGGATCGTCATCGTCGGCGGCGGCTTGGCGGCTGTCCGCACGGCCGAGGAATTGCGGCGCGAGGAGTATGCGGGGTCGATCACGATCGTCTCCGACGAGACTCGCCCGCCCTATGACCGGCCGCCGCTGACCAAAGAGGTGCTGCGCGGGGAGCGCGACGACACCACGTTGGAGCCGCCCGAGTTCTACGCCTCCCGCGACATCACCCTGCGGCTGGACTGCGGTGCGTGCACCGTCGACACTGCCGCACAATCGGTGACGCTGGCAGACGGCACCGTGCTGGGCTACGACCAACTCGTGATCGCCACCGGTCTGGTGCCGTGGCGTATCCCGAGCTTCGGCGACCTGGACGGCATCCGCGTGGTCCGGTCGTTCGAGGACAGCCTGGCGTTGCGCGACGACGCGGCCGGCGCCAGCCGGGCGGTGGTGATCGGCGCGGGATTCATTGGTTGTGAGGCGGCTGCCAGCCTGCGCAAGCTGGGCGTGGACGTCGTGCTGGTGGAGCCGCAGCCCACCCCGCTGGCGGCCGTGCTCGGTGAGCAGATCGGCGAACTGGTGGCACGGCTGCACCGGGCCAACGGCGTCGATGTCCGCAGCGGCGTCGGCGTCGCGGAGGTTCGCGGCGCGGGCCGCGTCGAGACGGTGGTGCTCTCCGACGGCACCGAACTGGCTGCCGACGTGGTGGTGCTCGGCGTGGGGTCGCGGCCGGCCACCGAGTGGCTGGAGGGCTCCGGTGTGGAGTTGGACAACGGGGTGGTGTGCGACGCGACGGGACGCACCAGTGCACCGAACGTCTGGGCCGTCGGCGACGTGGCGTTCTGGCGGGGCCGCGAAGGCCACCAGGTGCGCGTCGAGCACTGGAGCAATGTCGTCACCCAGGTCCGGGTGATGGTCCCGACCATGCTGGGCCGGGAGTCGCTGCATGACGTGGCGGTGCCGGCGTACTTCTGGAGCGACCAGTACGACGTGAAGATCCAGTGCCTGGGCGAGCCGGAGGCTACCGACACCGTGCACCTGGTCGAGGACGACGGTCACAAGTTCCTGGCCTACTACGAGCGCAACGGCGTGCTGGCCGGCGTCGTCGGCGCGGGCCGGCCCGGCAAGGTGATGGGTGCGCGGGCCAAGATCGCCGCGGGAGCGCCGATCTCCGAAGTGCTGGGCTGACGCGGGTCAATCAGGATCGGATCGCCCCACAAGCACCATCGTTACCAGTTCGTCGTTGAGATTGCTTCCCGGGCTGTAGATTTCGTGGATCTACGACCCTAGGTGCAGTTTCAACGGTGGTCTGGTGCTGTCGCTTGGAGAACGCTATTCTCTGCATAGAGATTGCGAGGTGCGTGCGATGGCGGACAGGCAAGCGGCACGGCTGGACAGCGGCGCGCTGGGGCGATGGCTCGACACTCAAGGTGCCCCCGGAACCGGTGAACAACCGTTGTTGGAACCGCTGCGCGGCGGCTCGCAGAACACCCTGTACCGGGTGCGCCGGGGCGAGGCCGCGATGGTGCTGCGAATGCCGGGCGCCCGGGCGGACGCCGCCCGCGTCGACGGGCTACGGCGCGAGATCCGCCTGGTGCGGGCGCTGTCGGGAACCGACGTCCCGCACGCGCAGTTGATCGCCGCCGACGACGGCGGGGAACTGCTCGGCACACCGTTCTACGTGATGGCCGAGGTGGACGGCTGGAACTCGACCGGCGACGCCTGGCCGGCGCCGTTCGACGCGGATCTGAGTACACGCCGCGGCCTGGCCTTCGAGCTGGTCGAGGGCGCCGCCCGCCTCGCACGAGTGGACTGGCGGGCCCAGGGGCTCGACGGGTTCGGCCGTCCGAACGGCTTCCATGAGCGTCAGGTGGACCGCTGGCTGGCCTTTTTGGACAGCTACCGGGTACGCGACCTGCCGGGCCTGGACGAGGCCGCGGACTGGTTGCGCCACAACCGGCCGGCGCACTACACCCCAGGCATCATGCACGGCGACTACCAGTTCGCCAACGTGATGTATGCCCACGGCGCACCCGCGAAGCTGGTCGCGATCATCGACTGGGAGATGACGACCATCGGCGATCCGCTGCTGGACCTGGCCTGGGCGCTGCTCGGCTATGACGGCGAAAACCCGCGTACCCAAGGTTATTACGCCGACCTCGCGGGCATGCCGACCCGATCGGAGTTGCTGGAACGCTACGAACAGGTCAGCGGCCTGTCCACCGACAACATCGACTACTACCTGGTGCTGGCCAACTGGAAGTTGGGAATCGTGCTGGAGAAGACCTACGCCGCCTCGGTCACCGGTGACCGGGTCGATCCGAAGATCGCCGCCGCCATGGGCCCGATGATCCCGCAGTTGATCAGCGCCGCAGCCGAACTCGCCCGCTCCTTACCGGCCAAGCGCAGTTGACATGGGGTACGCGGATTCACTCTTCGACCTGACCGACCGGGTGGTGCTGGTCACCGGCGGCAGCCGCGGCCTGGGGCGCGAGATGGCGCTGGCGGCCGCCCGCTGCGGCGCCGACGTGGTGGTCGCCAGCCGCAAACTCGAGTCCTGCCAGGCCACGGCCGCGGAGATCGAGGCCGAGACGGGGCGCTCCGCGATGCCCTATGCGGTGCACGTGGGGCGCTGGGATCAGCTCGACGGATTGGTCGACGCGGCCTACGAGCGGTTCGGCCGGGTCGACGTGCTGGTCAACAATGCCGGCATGTCACCGGTCTACGACAAGCAGACCGACGTCACCGAGAAGATGTTCGACGCCGTGGTGAACCTCAACCTCAAAGGCCCGTTTCGGTTGTCGGCGTTGATCGGTGAACGGATGATGACCGCGGGCCGGGGATCGATCATCAATGTCAGCACTCACGGATCGTTGCGCCCGCACCCGTCGTTCATCCCCTATGCCGCGTCCAAGGCCGGCCTCAACGTCATGACCGAAGCGCTGGCACAGGCGTTCGGGCCGGTAGTTCGGGTCAACACCTTGATGCCCGGGCCGTTCCTCACCGAAATCTCCAAGGCGTGGAACTTCGACGAATCCGACAACCCGTTCGGCGCCGCCGCGTTGCAGCGTGCCGGCAACCCGCCGGAGATCGTCGGTGCGGCACTGTTTTTGATGTCGGACGCCTCCAGCTTCACCACCGGTTCGATCGTGCGGGCCGACGGCGGCAGTGTCTGACCTACCGTAGAAGGAGCGGAAAATGGCGTGGGACTTCTCTACTGAATCGGAGTTCGAGGCGAAGCTCGACTGGATCCGGACGTTCGTGCGCGACGAGGTGGAGCCGCTGGAGGTGGTGTTTCCCGGCTGCGAATACCTGCCGCTGACCGAGGAACGCCGCCGGATCGTCGACCCGCTCAAGGACCGGGTGCGCGAACAGGGGCTGTGGGCGCCGCATCTGGGGCCGGAGCTGGGCGGCCAGGGATTCGGGGCGGTCAAACTGACGTTGATCAATGAGATCCTGGGCCGGTCCAGTTGGGCGCCGATCGTGTTCGGAACCCAGGCCCCCGACACCGGCAACGCCGAAATCCTGGCCCGCTTCGGCACGCAAGAGCAGAAGGACAGCTACCTGGCCGGCTTGCTGTCGGGGGAGATCTTCTCCTGCTTCTCGATGACCGAGCCGCAGGGCGGCGCCGACCCTCGGGTGTTCACCACTCGGGCCGTCCGCGACGGTGACGACTGGGTGATCACCGGGCGGAAGTACTTCTCCTCCAACGCATCGGTGGCGTCGTTCTTCATCGTGGTGGCCATCACCGACCCGGATGTTCCGGTGCACCGCGGTGCCTCGACGTTCTTGATCCCGGCCGGAACCCCGGGCCTGGAAATCGAAGCCACCCATCACCTGGTGGGGTCGCATCCGCACGAGGCCGGCCATTCACTAGTGCATTACGCGGGCGTGCGGGTGCCGGCCGACGCGATCCTGGGCGAGCCCGGGCAAGGTTTCCTGATCCTGCAGAGCCGGCTGGCCGGCGGGCGCCTGCATCACGCGATGCGCTCGATCGGGGTGGCCCAGAGGGCCATCGACATGATGGCCCGCCGCGCCAAAAGCCGTTTCACCCAAGGCAGTTCGCTGGCTGACAAGCAGCTGGTGCAGGCGTTCATCGCCGACTCCTATGCCGAGCTGGTCCCCTTTCGGCTGACGGTGCTGCACGCGGCGTGGCTGATCGACTCCGGCGACGAGAAGGCGGCCCGCGCCGAGATCGGGGTCTGCAAGATCCTGGCCTCGCAGGTGCTCAAGTCGATCGGGCTGCGCGCGATCCAGGTGCACGGCGCGATGGGCCTGACCGAACAGTTGCCGCTGACCAATGTGCTCCTTGGTGGGGTGGCGCTGGGACTGGCCGACGGCCCCACCGAGGCGCACAAGGTGAACCTGGCCCGGCTGCTGCTCAAGGACTACGACGCCGAGGACCCGGAGTGGCCCAGCGAATTCCTGGACAACCGGATCGAAGCCGCGCGCGAGAAGTACGGCGACTTGGTCGACCGGATCCCGGCGGTGCCATGACCACTCGTGTCGATGCCGCGGTGCACCGCGCGCTCGACGACCGCCAGCGCGAGGCCACCGCCGAGGTGGAACGCATCCTGGCCGCGGCGGTGACGGTGCTGCAGCGCAGTGCGCCCGACCCGCCCCGGGTGTGCGACATCGTCGCCGAGGCGGGCTCATCGAATAAAGCGTTCTACCGCTACTTCGCCGGTAAGGACGACGTGATCCTGGCGGTGATGGAGCGCGGTATCGCGCTCGTGGTGTCCTACCTGGAGCATCAACTGGCCAAAGAACCCACGCCGGAAGCCAAGGTCGCGGCCTGGATCCGGGGCGCCCTGGCGCAGCTGTCCGATCCGCACCTGCTGAGCCTGAGCCGCGCCGCCAGCACCCAGCTGGCGGACAGTGCCGACCGCACGCGCTCCGATGAGGACATCCTGGCGCCGTTGCGCGATCTGCTCACCGCACCGGTCAGCGCGCTCGGCGGTGACGACCCCCGCCGGGATGCCGATCTGGTCTTTGGCGCTACCTTGTCGACCATGCGTGGCTACCTCAATGCCGGCCGGCGGCCGAAGCGGGCCGATGTGGATCACCTGGTGTCGTTCTGCCTTCGCGGGCTGGGGGTGGCCTGATGCGCGCGATCGTCTGCGAACAGTACGGGCCGCCGGAAGATCTGGTGCTGCGGGAGCTGCCCGACCCGACGCCCGGCCCCGGCACGCTGGTGGTCCGGGTACGGGCCGCGGCGGTCAACTTCCCCGACGTGCTGCTGATCGACGGCAAGTACCAGCTGAAGATACCGGTGCCGTTCACCCCCGGCAGTGAGCTGGCCGGCGAGGTGATCGCCGCCGGCGACGGCGTGCCCTTTGCGCCCGGCGACCGGGTGGTCGGCACGTCGTTCGTGGGCGGTTTCGCTGAGCAGGCGCTGGTGCCCGCGGCGGTGGCCTCCCGCATCCCCGATGGCATCGACTACGCGGCCGCGGCCGGCTTCGGAGTCACCTACCGCACGGCATATCACGCCCTGCGCTCGGTTGCCCAAGTGGCAGAAGGTGATTGGGTAGTAGTGCTGGGTGCCGCCGGCGGTGTCGGGCTGGCCGCCGTCGACCTCGCCGTGGCGATGGGCGCCAAAGTGCTTGCCGCGGCGTCCAGCCCCGAGAAGCTGGAAGTGTGCCGCCAGCGGGGTGCGGCCGCGACGGTCGACTACGACCGCGAAGACCTCAAGACGCGGATCCGCGAGATCACCGGCGACGGCGCGCAGGCCGTGCTCGACCCGGTAGGCGGTTCCTACGCCGAGCCGGCCCTGCGCAGCCTGGCCCGCGGTGGGCGCTTCATCACCTTGGGCTATGCCGCCGGAACGATTCCGGCGATTCCGCTGAACCTGGTGATGCTCAAGGGCATCACGGTGCAGGGCATGGAGATTCGGACGTTCGCTACCGACTTCCCGGCGGAGAACGAGCGTGACCTCGCCGAACTGCAGCAGCTGTTCGCCGAGGGCAGGGTCAGCCCCTACATCGGGGCGCGTTTCCCGCTCGCCGAGGCCGCAACCGCGCTGCGCTACGTTGCCGACCGCAAAGCGATCGGCAAGGTCATCATCGACGTCTGACCCAGACCAACGTGTTGTGTGTCGTCACACCGTCGTTGGTGGTGGTCGCCGACAGCGTCAGCCGGTCGCCCTCGACGCGTGCCTGCCGCAACTGCGGGCTCACCAGCAGCTCCGGCAGCATCGAGACACTGACGTCGTGATGCACGGTCGCGGTGTCCTCGTCGACCCGGAAGCGGCCGCAGTAGGCGATATAGCCGGGTAGCGTCGCGTCGGCGCTGCCGGTCAGTTGAGCCGACATATAACCGTCGGCGGTGTAGAGGATCAGCCCGCGCGGCGCCGTGCCCAACGGGTGTGACACCGCGCCGGTGCCGGCGTCGACCGAATCAAACGACGCCAACTCCCAGCCGCCCAGCAGTGCCTCGCGCAGAGTGCTCATCAGGGCATGATGACGGTTCGGGTCACCGGCTCGGCGGCGGCCTGGCGGCTGCGCAGCCCGCGCTGCAGCGCCGACAGCAACGCGTCGCGGGTCTCGCGGGGATCGATGAGCTCGTCGAAGCCGAGCTGCTGGGCCGAGTGATACGACGCCTGCAGTTCGGTGTCGCGCAGTTTGGCGGCCAGATCTTCCCCGGCGTGCGACGCCGCGCTGAGCGCGGCCGCACTCATCGCGCCCATCGTCGCCCCGGGGTAGGCGAATGTCGCCACCTGGGAGTCGAATCCCAGCAGCGACATCACCATGGAACCGAACCCGTAGGCCTTGCGCAGCGTCAAATGCAGTTTCACCGTGGTGGCCGCGGTCTGAGCGGCGAACATCCGGGCGCCGGCCCGCAACACCCCGGCTCGCTCGGAGCGGCTGCCGGGCAGCATGCCGGGGTTGTCGGCCAAGAACACGATCGGCAGGTGGAACGAATCGGCGACCATGATGAAGTGCGCCGCCTTGTCTGCGGCGTCGGTGTCGATCGAGCCGGCCAGCACCTGCGGCTGGTTGGCCACCACCGCGACCGGGTGACCGCCCAGGTGGGCCAGTGCGCAGATGATCGCCCGACCGAATCGCGGCTGTACCTCGAACCAGTCGGGCCGGTCGAAGACGACGTCGAGCACCGACCGCATGTCGTAGACCCGGCGGTTGTCCCGCGACACGATGTCGAGCAGCTCGGGAGTGGGCCGCGGTTGTGCGGCCGCGTCCGGCGTCAGCGCGGTGGGGTAGGACCACGCGCTGGACGGGAAGTAGGACAGATACCGGCGGATGTCGTCGAGCACGGTCTCGTCGTCGGCGCCGAAGTTGTGCACCACACCGCTGGTCAGTGCGACCTCGGGACCGCCGAGGTCCTCCTTGGAGATGTCTTCGCCGGTGGATTCTTTGACCACCGGCGGGCCGGCCGTGAAGATCGCGCCGTGCGGGCTCATGATCCGGAAGTCGCAGACCGGACCGACCAGGGCGCCGTGCCCGGCCGAGGGGCCCATCACCGCGGCGACGGTCGGCACCTTGCCCGAGCATTGCGCCTGGGCCAGCAGGTCGGTCGGGGTGCGCCCGTAATGTTCGCCGGTGGGGCGGAATCCGGCACCCTCCAACAGCATTACCAGCGGGATCTTGTCGCGCAGCGCCAGCTCGGCGATCCGGTAGCGCTTGGCGTTGCCGCCGGGACCGATGCTGCCCGCCAGCGTGGTGAAATCCTCGGCGCCCACCATCACCGGGGAGCCGTCGATCAACCCCGAGCCGACCACGATGCCGTCGGCGGCGATCGGCCCGCCGACCATGGTGCCCAGTTCGCGGAAGCTGCCCGGGTCCAGTAGGTGCCCGATTCGGGCGCGCGCATCGAGCTTGCCCTTGCCGTGGTGTTTGGCCACTCGCTCGGGACCGCCCATGGCCCAGGTGTGTTGGCGCCGCCGGTCGAGGTCCTCCAGAGTCTCCTGCCAGCCGTTCGTCATCTGCGGCGCCTCATTTCGTTGACCATACTGAAATTCTTACTGTAGCGTCTCCCGGCGTGGGTGGAATTGGCCGCCCGGACGGGCTTTGACTATGAGTTCCCTTGCGCCGGAGTGCGACCGATGACTTCTGGACGACCGATACCACGCCATCCGCATGACGTGACCAGCCAATGGCTGTCGGCCGTGTTGAGCGCCCGCGGCGAAGCGGTCCAGGTGGCTTCGGTCGACGTCACTCCGGTCGGCACCGGCCAGACCGGGGCCACCTACCGGGTGGCGGCCCGCTACACCGACAACCCGGGCGACTTGCCGGCCAGCTTTGTGATCAAGCTGCCGGCCGGCGACGACGCCGTCCGCGATCGCGTCGTTCTGGGCTATCGCAGTGAGTGCGCTTTCTATCGCGACGTGGCCGACGGCGTCAAGGTTCCGATACCGCAGTGCTTCCACTGCGAAATCACCGATGACGCAACCGAGTACGCCCTGCTGCTCTCCGATCAGGCGCCGGCGGTACAGGGCGATCAGCTCGCCGGTTGCGGTGAACGCCAGGCCCGGTTGGCGGTGGCCGCCCTGGCCGGGCTGCATGCGCCCACCTGGTGCGACCAGCGTTGGCTGACGTTCTCCGGCCTGGCCATGACCCAACTGGACGAGGCCGGTGCCAAGGGCATGGGCGACATCGCCCGGATGTGCGCCGAGACGACCGTGCAGCGGCTCGGTGCCCAGCTCGGCGACGCCGACTGTGCGACGTTGACCGCGGCGCTGGACCTGATCACCCCGTGGGTGTCGGCGCCGCTGGGCCGGTTCGCGTTGATCCACGGCGACTATCGGCTGGACAACATGCTGTTCAGCCCCGCCGGGGACCAGGTCTGGGTGGTGGATTGGCAGACGCTGGGTGTCGGACTGCCGGCCCGCGACCTGGCATTCTTCACCGGCACCAGCTTGGCGCCCGAGCTGCGCAAAGAGATCGAAGCCGACCTGGTCACCGAGTATCACAACGCGCTGCTGAGCCACGGCGTCCGCGAGTATGACCGGGAAACCTGTTGGCAGGACTACCGGTTCGGTGCGCTGCAGGTACCGCTGATCTGCGCGCTCGGGTTGGTGTTCGCGACCGATACGGATCGCGGTGACGACATGTTCGTCACCATGCTGCAGCGCGGATGTCAGGCCATCCGCGATCTGGGCACGCTGGAGCTGGTGGGCGAGCTGGCCGGCTGAGCCCGGTCATCCACGCCGAGGAAGGGGAGTCGGATCTGATGGATGCTCACGCGCAGGGGCCGCGCCCGCCCGAGGGCGATTGGCTCGGAACGCCGTACCTGACGTTTCGGCGAGAGGGTCCGATCGCGGTCTGCACCCTGGATCGCCCCGAGGCCCGCAACGCGATGACGCCGGCAATGTACTTCGGCTTGCGCTATGCAGTGGGCCGAGTCAATCAGGATCCGGAGCTGGCCGGGCTGTTGATCACCGGCACCGCAGACGTGTTCGCCCCCGGCGGGGACATGGGCGGCGGCGGGGCGGACGACTGGCTCACGTTCGGGGCCGCCCTGGGCATGGACATCACCCCGTTCGACACCCTGCGCAGCTCGGTCAAGCCGGTGGTCTCCGCGGTCAACGGGCTGTGCCAGGGCGGCGGGTTGCAGATCGCGCTCTGCAGCGACGTCGCCGTGGTCAGCGATCGCGCCACATTTCGGGTGCCCGAGCTGTTCCGCGGCATCGCCGACACCTACTACAGCCAGATGCTGGCGCGGGTGATCGGGCCGGTCCGCACCCGCGATCTGATGTTCACCGGCCGCACCTTCGGTGCGCAGGAGGCGCTCGACTGGGGCATGGTGGCACGGGTGGTTCCGCACGAGGAACTGGCCGATGTTGCGCGCGACGTGCTGGCACAGTGCTGTCGCACCGCGCCGGCCGCACGTGCCGTGGTCAAGTCCAGCCTGGACTCCTACCTCGGTCTGTTCGACCGGATCGGGATGAGCACCAGCCTGGGGGCGCCGGAGGCCGTCGAAGGGTTCCGCGCCTTCAAAGAGCGCAGGTCACCGACGTGGGTGCATCCCGAACTACGGGTCGACGGTCGGCTATAGATGATTCATTTGCTCCAAATGAGAATGGGTGTGCATAAAAATCAGAATCGGGTATCGCGGAATCCACGAATCGGATAGGATTTACGCGCACTGTCCCGGGAGGAGCCTGTCTATATGGGGATGAAGGGGCTGATCCGCTGGTCTCCAGAATCGGCGATGGTTCGCCTGGCGGGGCCGATGGAGGCGGTCGGCGGGCTCTTCACCATGTCGGTGGATGCCGTCAGGTTCTTGTTCAAGCGCCCGTTCCAGGCCCGGGAGTTCATCGAGCAGTCCTGGTTTGTTGCGCGCGTCTCGCTCGCGCCCACGTTGCTGGTGGCCATTCCCTTCACGGTCCTGGTCAGCTTCATCCTCAACATCCTGCTGCGCGAGCTCGGCGCGGCCGACCTGTCCGGTGCCGGCGCCGCGTTCGGCGCGGTCACCCAGGTCGGACCGATGGTGACGGTGTTGATCGTGGCGGGGGCCGGTGCCACCGCGATGTGCGCCGACCTGGGGTCGCGCACCATCCGCGAAGAGATCGACGCCATGGAGGTGTTGGGTATCAACCCGGTGCAACGGTTGGTGACTCCGCGGATGCTCGCCGCCGGACTGGTGGCGTTGCTGCTCAACAGCCTCGTGGTGATCCTGTCTCTTATACACAT
>NZ_JRMM01000018.1:0-42975 GCF_000972905.1 Mycobacterium sp. UM_Kg27 | reverse complement strand
AGATGTGTATAAGAGACAGGCCCAGGAACATGGCCTCCAGCAACGACAGACCCAGCGACGTCCAACGCGCGGTGTGCAGGTAGACCCGGCGGTGTGCCAGTTCCTTCATCAGCTGGTTGGTGCGCAGGTCCCCGTGGCCGGCGACACCTGCGCGCCGATGCGCCGGGTCGTTGAGGTCGTCGCTTCCGATCCCCCACACGTCGACCGGCACAGACTGCCCCAGCGCGCCCAGCAGGTCCGCGCCGACGGTGCGCCACCGCCGCAGCGGTTCGTTGATCAGGGCCCCGGCCGCCGCGATGTCCCCGGTGTACAGATGGCCAGGGTCGGCGATCCCATGGTCGATGACCATGGTCGGCGCCCGGCCGTTGTCCCACATCAGCTGGTTGAAGGCGGCGACGTGGATCAACGGGATGTCATCGCGGTCGGCGATCGGGTGCAGGCTCTCCACCACGAACGGCCGCGGCGTGTTGTGCTCGACGTACACGGCAGGAACATCGATCCCGGGCCGGCGGCCCAGCAGCCGCGCAGCCAATTCCAGCTCATGCGGTCGCTGCAGCACCACCAGATCGATCTCTTGGTCACGCAATGCCGTCAGCGGCACCTCTCGCGCCTGCGGCCAGTCGCGACCGCACAATCCGCGCCCGTCCGGATCGCCCGGGGCGTTGACCGGAATCAGGTAGCGGTGCCCGCCGGCGACGAAGGAGTCCATCCACGAGCCGTGCACGTGCCAGACGAGCACCGAACGCCGGTTGATCTGCGGAAATGCCACAATCGGTTGTTACCCCAGACGCCGGCGTCTAAACGTGGAAATGCCGCCCGAAACGTTTTGCTGCAAGGGAATTCGCGGACGGTAGGCAAATGCTTCGTTACCGAACCGTTGCACAGTGACGAGGATCGGCGTAGGTTCGTTAGCAGGTTGAGTTCACAGCCACCCGGAAAGACGCGTCACCCACGCTAGCCGGGGGCTTGCTCCCGGCATCTGGTCCGTGAAGGTGTAACTCGCATCGACGCGATCCACAGTACGAGTTTCGACTGATGGAGTAATTCAATGCCCGCTTTAAAGACCGCCGGATCAGTGTCCCCGGCGAGCCGAATAAATTCTCCCCCCTCCGATACCTGGGCGAGCCGCACCGCCCGTTCGGTCACCCGCTGGGGCCGCTCCGGTGCCGTGATCAGCGTTCGTGGCGAGCTGGACGCCTCCAACGCAGACCAGTTGGCCGACTACGCGCAACGGTGCGCGGGCTACTGCGAGTGGCTGGTGCTCGACCTGAACGAGCTGGAATTCGTTGGCACGGCTGCATTTTCGGCACTCAAGACGATCACCGACCGATGCGCCGAGGCCTTGGTCCACTGCACGACGGTTCCTGGCGTCGCGATGTCGCGGCTGCTGCGAATCTGCGACCCGGATAACGCCGTGCCGACCACCTCGTCTGTGGCCGACGCGCTGGCCGGAGTGGAGGGCTTCCAACGCGTCCACTAACCCTCACTGCCCCCGGCGAGTTGGCGTGCCCGCGCCTCACTCTCCACGGCCGGCCCTGAGCCGGGCAGTCGCCTTCCCGCGACTTCGGGGGTGAAGACCAGCGCGAGTGCTCCGATGGCTCCGGCGGCTACCAGCAGGTAGGCCGGGGCCATCGGATTACCGGTGCGGGCGACCAGTGTCTCGGCTATCAGCGGCGTGGTGCCGCCGAACGCCGAGACCGACAGGTTGAAGCCGATAGCCAGCGCCCCGTAGCGCACCCGGGTGGGAAACAGGGCGGGCAGCGTCCCCGGCAATGTCGCATCGAAGCACAGCAGCATCAGCCCGACCAGTAGAACCCCGGCGAATGCCGTTGGATAGTTGTGGGCGGAGCGGATCAGGCCGAATGCCGGAACCGAAAGAGCCAGCAGCATGGCACATCCCGTCCACAGCACCGGTTTGACCCCGACGCGATCGGACAACCGGGCCACCAAGACCACGGAGGCCATCAGAACCAACAGCGTCAGCACGATCAGCAACAGGCCGGCGGTGTCTGGAATCTTCGCGGTGGTCTGCAGGTAGGTGGGCAGATAGCCGGTGAGCAGGTAGTCGGTGACGTTGTAAGTCAAGACCAGTGCGACACACAGCAGCAGGGGCCGCCACTGCTTGGCGGTGCGCCGCAGCTGCCTCGCGGCGGAGTCGTCGGGCTCATCGCGCCGACCGCCCGCCTGCTGATAAGCCGGTGATTCGTCCAGATGCAACCGGAGGTAGAGAGCGGCCAGCCCGAGCGGAGCGCTGAGCAACAACGGAATTCGCCACCCCCAACTGACCATTGCCTCGTCACTCAGCCGACTCTGCAGTGCGGTGACCAGCAGACCCGCGACGACGTAGCCGGCCTGCGAACTCAGCGGAAGAAATCCGGCCATCATGCCGCGCTTGTTGTCGGGGGACTGTTCGCCGACGTAGACCATCGCGCCGACGTATTCACCGCCGGCGGAGAAGCCCTGCACCATTCGCGTCGCGACGAGCAGGACGGGGGCCGCGACGCCGATAGCGCCATAGCTCGGAAGCAGCCCGGTGGCGGTGGTGCCGAGCGTCATCAGCAGCAGGGTGGTGACCAGCACCCGTTTACGTCCGATCCGATCGCCGAGCGGGCCGAAGACCAATCCGCCGATGGGGCGCACCGCGAACGCTGCGGCCAGGGTGCCGAACGCGCCGATCAGGCCGCCGCCGCCCGGGTAGAACACCCGCGCGATGGTGGTGGCCAGGTAGCCGTAGACACCGAAGTCGTACCACTCCATGAAGTTGCCGATGGCGGTGCCGCGGATCGAGCGCCGGACTTGGTCGGGATCGGCGACCCGGATCTGCTCGCGCCGCCAGCGTCCTCGGCGGTTCCTGCGGCCGGCCAGTGGGCTATCCCGCGCGGCCCTGGAGCAGCTGACGAGCGGCGAAGTCGGCTCCCTGCTGAACCATGGTCGCGTCGTCGCCGGCGTAGCTGTCGTGCGCCGCGAAGTTCATGCCGTCGGAGCACACCGCGTCCTCTACCGCGCAGACCTGCAGGGTCTTTGCCTGATACAGGGGTCCGATCACAATAGTCGGCTCGTTGAGAAAATTCATCGCGCGCTCGTTGGGCATGGCGAACAACACCACCGCGGCGACGTGATCGGCGACGTCCGGATCGAGGGGTTTGGGTACCGTTGCCGGATCTACCCCGTCGGGTACCTGGGCAGAGGTGACGAAACCCATCACCGCGGCGCCTTGGGAGTAGCCACCCAGCACCATCTTTGTGTTGGGGCAATTGGTCGCGCGGGAGACGACGTGCGCCCCCGCGTCCCGTACGCCATCGACTCCGGTGTCCCACTGATCGGTGGCCGGGTAGTTGACCGCGTAGACGGCCGGGCTGTAGCCCAGGCGTGCGTTCAGCGCATTGAGGAACGCCTGCCCCGTCGGTCCTACGCCGGCCGGCTCACCGGTTCCGCGCGCGAAAACCACTTCGGTGTTGGGACAGGGCGCAGCCCGCGCGGCGGGAACAGCGGGGGCGAAAAGCATTGTGGCACCGGCGGCCGACGCAGCGATCGCCAGAGCGCCAAGGAAGGAGGTGGGGTCAAGCTCGGACATGTCGGTGTAGGTGCCCGCCGTGGCGCCGCCTCAAACAGCATGCAGGGAAATTTTTTTCGGTAGCGCTATGACGAACGCTCTGGACAACGTTCCCCCACTTTGTTAAGACAAGTAAGTCAGATATCTGTCTTCAGACTGCAGGGCAGCCATCCGCGGCATCTAGCAATGCCGACGGACGGACCCAAAGCCTCCGGGCCCTGTGTCGATCTCTCCCCTCTCGCACACCCGGCCGACGGGCCTTGGCGCTCTGGTCTGCGCGAAAGGGGAGAACAATGTGGAATGACCTAACGCGCCGGGTCGGCGTGGTCGCAACCGCGGCGGCGTTGCTGCCGGCATTGATCGGCTTAGGCGCATCGGTCCCGCCAGCCGGCGCCGCCGGGCCCGAGTTCCTGTCTGTGCCCTCGCCGAGCATGGGCCACAACATCACGGTGGAATTCCAGGGCGGCGGGGCGCCGGCTGTCTACCTGCTGGACGGGCTGCGGGCCCGTGACGATCGCAGCGGCTGGGACATCGAGACACCGGCGTTCAGTGAGTACGCCGGCTCCGGGATCTCGGTGGTGGCACCGGTCGGCGGACGCTCCAGCTTCTACACCGACTGGTATGGGTCGGCCAACGGGCAGACTTACAAATGGGAGACGTTTCTGACCAGTGAGCTGCCGAATTTCCTTGCCGGGAAGGGCGTGCGATCCACCCGAAACGCCGTGGTGGGCATCTCCATGTCCGGGTCGTCGGCCCTCATCCTGGCGGCCTACCATCCGCAGCAATTCGCTTATGCCGCATCTCTTTCGGCGTTGTTGACACCGTCCAGCGGCAACGGGCCCACGCTGATCGGAATGGCGATGAATGACGAGGGCGGTTTTAACCCCCAGGACATGTGGGGCCCCTCCGGGAGCGCCGGATGGCAGCGCAACGACCCCACGGTCCAAGCCGGGCGCCTGGCCGGCAACGGCACCCGGCTGTGGATCTACAGCGGCAACGGCACCCCGTCGGAGATCGGCGAGGGAAGCCTGCCCGGCCAGGTGATCGAGCAGGTCGTCATGCAGAGCAACGTCGCCTTCCGCGACGCCTACACCGGGGCGGGCGGTCACAATGCGACCTTCAACATCGACGCTGCCGGAGTGCACAGTTGGGGCTACTGGAACGCCCAGCTGGTGGCGATGAAGCCCGATATGCAGGGCACGCTGGGAGCGGGAGGCCGAGTCTGACCGTCTGACAGGCGACCTGGCTCAGGACGGCCCTGCCCGCAACGCCGCCTGCACCGCCGATGCCACGCCGTCGAGCCAGGGTTCGCCGTGGCCGGGAAGTACGGTTTTTGCGCCCGTGTCGGCCAGCGCGGTCAACGAGGCCAGCGCTTCGCTGCTGTCCGCCGTGGCGGCACCCGAGACGATCTGCGGACCCGCCACGCCGGTGTAGGGATCCAGGGTGACCAGCGCGTCCCCGGAGATGAGGGTGCTGCGATCTGCCAGGTGCAATCCGCAGTGCCCCAGCGTATGACCGGGACTGAACACCACCCGCGGCCGGCCGGGTACATCGAGCACGCTGCCCGCGCCATAGCAGGTGGTGTCGGTGATGCCACGCACCAACAGAGCGCCGGAAGCTGCCATCTTCGCCTGGTAGCGAATCGATCTCGGATAGCGCAGCGGATACATCAAGCGGCTGCGTTCGTGAGCATATCGATAGGGATGCGCGGCAAGGTACTGATCCGCAGCGTGCACCCACACCGGCACCTGCCACCGCTGACGCGCCCGTCGGGCCGAGCCGACATGGTCGAAATGCGCGTGGGTCAACACCACGGCTGCCACATCTTCGGCGGAGCGCCCGAGTTGACCCAGGGCCGATTCGATGTGCCTGAAGGTGGCCGGTAAACCGGTGTCGACAACGGTGACACCGCTGTCATCTTCGATCAGATAGACGTTGACCGCCGCATGTGCCAGCCGGTGGACTCCGTCGGCGACGTTGCGCTCAAACACGGCCGGCACGGTGGATCAGTACCAGTAGCGTCTGCCGCCAACCGGGCGCCCGACCGCTCCCAGCAGCCAGAACACCGCTCCGACGACCAGCAGGACGATCCCGATCGCCCACAGGACGTAGACGTTGAAGACCAGCCCCAGGATCAGCAGCAACAACCCGAGGCCGATCACGAGTCATACCCCAGGATCGCGTCACGGGCCCGGTCAATCATCGAGGCAAAGGGCCCCACCAGCGCATTGGCCAGCGCGCTTTCGACCCCCGCGTGCGGCCTGGTCGGCGCGATCGCCTCAGCGAGCTTGACCGCCCGCTGCAGCCGCTGCAGCTCGTCGTCGCTGAGTTCGGCCTGCAACTCGGAGAATTCCTCGTGTTCCTCGTGTTCGGCGTGGTCGATGACGTCGTCGCGCAGTTCCCGCAGCTTCTCGGTGAAGAACTCCGAATCGACGTCGACGTCCTCCAGCTGGGCCAGCATCGTCTTGGCCTGCTTCTCCTCTTCCAGCCGCGCGCTGATCACCTCACGGCCGTGGTCGATTTCGCGGGCGGCCCGGGGATGCACGATCCCCTCTTCGGCTGTTTCATGCACCGCCAACAGCCGGCGCAGCCGGATGAAGGACTCCTCGCGTTCGTCCCCGGCCGCCAACAATGTCTCGTCGAACAGCGTCTTGATGCGCTGGTGCTGCTCGGTGAGGAAATCGACTACGTCACTCCTGCTGTGCAATGTCGTCTGTGCCATGGCTTTGGGCTACCCCGACCAGATGGGGGCAAAACCCGCGCCGGGCCTCATGCCACCACCCGGATGTGTTCCAACGACGAATCGGCGGCGTCGGGCAATGCCATCCCGGCCGTCAGCCCGGACCGCAGATAGTCGATGACCGCGCTGTTGAGGCGCTCGCCGGGCACCACCGCCGGCACACCGGGCGGGTACGGCGTGATCTGTTCGGCCGCGATACGTCCGGCGGCCTGCGACGCGGCGACCATCTCGGTGCGGCCGAAGAACGCGTCGCGGGGTAGCTGCACGGTCTCCAGTTGAATCTCTTGCGGCGAAGGCAGACGGATCGGCGGCGGTGGTTCGAAAGCGGTTGCGGCGCTGCGCCAACCGGTGAGCGCATCAAGCAGCCGGTCGGCGGTTCCGCGGTCATCGGCAAAGGACAGGGTGGCCAGGATGCGCCGGTGATCGGCCAAACCCACATCGAGGCGGCGTTGTTCGCGCAGCCAGTCGCGGGCTTGATAGCCCGACGTCCCGGTCGCCGACACATCCACCAGCACCTGCAGCCGATCCAGATCGTGGGATGCCTCGGCGCCCAACAGGACGTCCTCGAGCACCTCGACATCGGGAATCTCCGCGATATGCCGACGCACGTCACGCGCCCGCTTGCACGCAGCGTCCAGCAGTTCGCGGCCGTGCCGCACCATCTGGCGCCGCCAACCGTCCAGCGCCGCGTAGATCGGCACACTGGGGCTGGTGGTCATCAACAGATCCGCGCATGCCGTCAGTCTTGCCCGATCGATGAGATCACCCTGGAGGTGGTA
Organism: Mycobacterium sp. UM_Kg27; assembly: GCF_000972905.1. Classification (NCBI taxonomy): domain Bacteria; kingdom Bacillati; phylum Actinomycetota; class Actinomycetes; order Mycobacteriales; family Mycobacteriaceae; genus Mycobacterium; species Mycobacterium sp. UM_Kg27. Next base: position 35,903 of record NZ_JRMM01000018.1, on the reverse strand, counting down.
GACGGAGCCCTGCTCGAATCCGGCGCCCATCTTGTGCACGCTGACCACGCAAACGTCCGCACCGGCGTCCATCGCCCAGGTCGGCAGGTCCTCGTGGAAAGGCAGGTGCGCTCCCCAGGCTTCATCGACGATCAGCGGTTTGCCGCGCTGATGACAGATCTCGGCGATGGCAGCCAGGTCCGCGCAAGTGCCGTACGGCGAGGGACTGACGATCAGCGCGCCCGCGGCATCGGGATTCTCCTCCCAGGCACCGGCGACCCGATCGGGTGACGGCGGGTGGCACAGATGCCGTTCGGCGTCCCAGCGCGGCGTGATCCAGCGGGGCTGGATTCCGGAGAAGATCAGCCCGCCGACAATCGACTTGTGGCTGTCACGAGGAAGCAGCAGACCCCCGGAAGAGCCCCCGGCGACCGCCATCATGGCCGCGCGAACCGACAGTGAACTGCCGCAGGTGGAGAAGAACGCCGTTTCGGCACCGACCGCGTCGGCCATCAACTGCTCGGCGTCAGTCAGAACGTTCCCGTGCGCCTCCCAGTCGTCCAAACCGCCGCGGGCGAGCACGTCGGCGCGGAAGAGATCGCGCCCCAACGTGTCGCGCACGGATTGGTCGGCACCACGGCCCTGGCGGTGTCCCGGCGGGCTGAAGCCGTACCGATCCTTGCGTTGGTAATCGGCCAGGGCTTCCAGCACAGGTGCTCGGCGCTGATCCATCGGCGAGCCGCCTGCCCGTCAGCGCCTAAAGGCGATCACCAGCGCCAACAGATCGATCCCCAAAAGCGCCCACCCGGCCACCGGCACCAGGAACCCGCGCCGGCGGCCCGCCGTGACGAACGAAGCCAGGATGGTCAGTGCGGCGATGGCCGGAGCGCCGTAGTACAGCAGGCCGAAGACCACGCCGCTGGGCCCCAGGTCGGGACAGTCGGCGGTGCTGCAGGCGGCGGTACTCATCACCGCACCCATTGCGACCACCATCACCAACGCGGCTCCCGCGGCGGTCAAGAGCGCCGACACCCAGTTGACCCAGAGCCGCGCACGACGGTTGTCGGTCTTGACCGGCACCGGCATCGGCTCTGCCATCACAGCGTCGCCCCGCGTACCGCGAGCTCCTCCACCAGGGCATCGCAAAAGGCCGGCAGGTCATCGGGTTTACGGCTCGACAACAGGATCGACGGCCCGCAGTCGCAGCGCACCAACTCCTCATCGACCCAATCGCCGCCCGCATTGATGATGTCGGTACGCACACTCGGCCACGAGGTGATGCGCCGGCCGGCAACAACACCGGCTTCCACCAGCGTCCACGGACCGTGGCAGATAACAGCGACCGGTTTACCGGCCTCGAAAAATTCCCGGACGAACGACACCGCGCGTTCATCGGTGCGCAACTGGTCAGGGTTGGCCACCCCGCCCGGCAGGACCAGCGCATCGAAGTCGTCCGCCGAGACATCCTTGACTTGTCGATCGACGCCGAATTTGTCGGCAGGATCCAGATGGTTGAAGGCCTGAACGGGCCCCTCGGCTGTCGACACCAGCATGGGATGTGCACCGGCTTCTGCCGTGGCACGCCACGGTTCAGTCAGCTCTACCTGTTCGACACCCTCGGGCGCCACCAGAAACGCGACCCGTCGTCCTTCCAGCGATCCGGACATGACCTCTCCTTTCCATGCTGCGGACAGCGCGCCCAACACCGACCGGCATACCCGGCCCCCCTGGCCCACAAACGAAGCGGTGTAGGAGTGCGCGTGTGGGGGTACCCGGCGGTCATGAATTGGCGGGCCGAGTTCGGGACGGCAGTGGTCGGCATGCTGGCGTGTGCCGGCTGCGCAGCACCGGGCTCGCAGAGCGCACCGCCAGCCGTTTCAGTGCAGGTGCAGATACCGCTACACGCACCGGTGTGGTCCTATGCGACTGGGGCGCTGCTCGCCCTCACCGACGACGGGCGAGTGGCGGCAGTCGATCACCCCGCCAGCCCCGACACGGTGGCCACCCGGTGGTCGGAGCCACTGGACGCCGGACGGAACATGCAAATCAGTCGCGCCGATGATCGGACCGTGTTCGTGCCGCAGCCGGCGCGCAACCGAGTAGCAGAGGTCGAGTTGACCGGCCTGCGCCAAGTCGGCGAAATCGACGCCGGGCCCGCTCCCGCCTACCTGTCCGAAGATGCCGGGATGCGGGTGCTGCTCGCGTTGTCCGCCGACGGCGCGACGGTGACCCCGGTGGACGAGTTGAGCCTACGGAAGCTGCCGAGCGCGCAGGTGTCGGCGGGCGGTACCGGTGTGATCGACGGCGCCAATCGCGGCCGCGCGATCGAATTCCACGTTTACGGCCCCGACGGCGTCTCCTACTTCAAGGGGCCGTCCTCACCACCGGAGCCGCGCGGCCACTACGACACAACCGTTTTCGCCACCGCGGGTGACGGTACCGCGGCCGGCCGGGTATATCTGACCGACGCCCGGCGCGACACGCTGTACGCCGTCGAGGCCGCACGCGGCGGGGACGGCTTGGAACAGATCGGCCGGACTCCGGTCTCCTCGCCGATCCGCTACCTCGGCTCCGACGACACCCGGGTGTATGCCGCCACCGACACCGGGGTAACGGTCTTCGAGTCGGCAGCCTTCACCGGCTATCCCCACGCCAGCATCCCGGTGCTGCGCGTCATTGACTACCGGGCCGGTCTACCGTCCGGGCCGGCCCGGTCCGCCCCTCTGTCCGGCATGGCGATCGGCCCTGACCGGATATATCTGACCCTGCGGGGCCAGCCGGTCGTGGCAAGCGTCGCCAAACCGCGGCTATGAGCACCATCGACATCGACGATGACGTCGCGGTGCTCACCGAGCAGCTGCGCGCGCTTCAGGATCTGGGGCAGCACAGCGAAATCGAGGACGAACAGGTCTACGACCTGAGCATCCGATGGGGCACCGCGATGGCCGGGCGGCTTCGCCGACTGGTGTATTACCACAGCCGTGGTCTGCTCGACGACGACGCCGAGCGCCGCCTTGCGCTGGTCTGCGAGGAGCTACGCGATGTGGCGGATCTGGTGAAGCGATTCGATCTGGCCCGCCCCGACCTACCCCGCTGAATGACTTTGCGCCCACGGCGCAGGAGTGCGACTTCACCCCGCCGTGGGCGCAGGGCCGACGCCGGGCAGCTAGCCGAGGAATTCCCGGTATCGCAGCCGAATCGCGGCTCGCGGTTGCGGGCAGGAGGGGTTACGGCAGGTCAGCGCAATGAGGTAGGCGTCATGCTCTTCATCGAGGAACAGGAAACCCAGGTACAGCGCGCGCCCCACCGTGAAGTCGGTTCCACCACAGCCCGCACAGTGCCCGCCACGCACCATGACCAGTTCCGATACCCGATCACGGGCGGCCTGGCCCACCTCGATCAGTTCCGGGCGGGCCTCTTCCAGTGCTGTCATGTCAGATCTCCCCGTCCATGCCGTAGTAGACGTTGTCCTCGCGCCAGCCACCGCGTCCCTTCCCGATGTGGGCGTAGTCGTCGACGAACTCGATCTGATTGATCCACTTGACCATTTTGAAGCCGACCTGGGTCTCGGCTCGTAGCCGCAACGGCGCACCGTGCTTGATCGGCAGCGGCTTTCCGTTCATCGTGTACGCCAGCAGCATCTGCGGCTTATGGGCCAGTTGGAGATCGAAGACCTCGTAGAACTGGCCCCCGCCCTCCGCGCTCGGCTCGTCGGTGCTGTTGTCCTGCATGCTCATAAAGCAGATGTAGCGGGCCTGCGGCATCGGCCGCACCAGATCGACCAGGGCGCCCAGCGGAAGACCGGTCCATTCGCCGATGGATGTCCAGCCCTGCACACAATTGTGCAGCACCCGCTGGGTCTGCGGCTCCGCCAGGGCGCGCAGTGCGGTCAGATCCAGTGTCACCGGTCGCTCTACCAATCCCCCGACCCGCAGGCGCCAGTCGACGAAGTTGTGCACCGCCAACACCTTGTAGTGCTCGGAGGTCGGCGGCTTGCCGTTGACCCGGTGCTCCGCGGACATCATTCGCGCCGGGTAGTTCTGCCGGGAGTCCAAGCGGCGCAACAGGCCCTTGCGCGGCACGGCGATCAGGGCCCCGAGCACGCGGCGCACCGACGGCGGGTTGCGCCGACTCCACACCGTCGCCGCGACGTGGATGGCGACGATCGCCGCCACGATGAGCAACGACAGCGCGGTCGCCAGATACACGTTGCGGACCGACCCGAAGATCATCAAGGCGGTCAGTCGGCCCCAGCCCCAGAAGAACAGCATCGACAGGTGGATCGCGATGAACACCATAAACGCCGCCAGGCCGAGGAAATGCAGGCTGCGGGCGGCCTGCCGGCCGCCGAACATCCGCACGTATCGCGGGAACCGTGCCTCGATGGCCGGTGACTGCGCGGCACCGGTGAGTATCTGAAATGGCGCCAGGCCGAAGATCACACCGGCGTAGGTCAGCTTCTGAATGGCGTCCAGCGGTTCGCCCGGCAACAGCGGCGGCAGGTTGAAACTGGCGTAGGTGACGATGTCGTTCCACGCCTCGGAGAAGATCGACCAGGAATACGGCCAGTACCGGTGCCACTGCCCGGTCACGAAAAGCAGGATGTAATAAGACACTCCGACCAGAATCCAGCCGATGACCGCGGCGAAGTGCCAGTGCCGGCCCATCCCCAGCTCTTTGTGGCCGGGCAGTGCGATCAGCGGGTGGTAGTCCTCCTCCTCGTCCAGGGTGTCGTAAAGCCGGTCGGTGGGCATCGTCTTGCGGGTGAACCGGGCCCATTCCGTTCCGGGCGCGCTGTCGGCGTGCCAGTACAGCTTCGGATGGGTGGACAGAATCTCGATGCCGCTACGCAACAGCAGCGTCAGGAATAAGACGTTGAGCCAGTGGTCGATTCGTAACCAGGCCGGGAAGTCGAGCGTCATCAGTCGTACCAGTCTGTGCGCTGCCCGAACGCCACGTTGACCCCGGACAGCACCGTCAGATACAGCCCCAGGAAGCCCCCGGCGCATGCCAACGCGAGGTTTCCTGGGGCCAGGTCCCAGCGCCCTGTCAGCGCCGGCAGGCCCGGCAGGCTCACCAGGCGGCTGATCGGATAGCCGATCACGAATGCGGTGCACAGGGCGCCGCCGGCCCACCATCCCACGGTCGGCACGATGTCGTTGATGTCGATCCAGGTGAGGCCGGTGGTGACGAGGCAGCCGGCGATCAGCGCGACGCAGTAGGCCTGGAAATAGCCGGGAGCACCGATGGCGGTGGCCAACAGGTAGGCGTGTACACTCGCCATGCCCAGCAGCGCGGCGTCAGCGGCCAGCGTGACAGTGCGCGGCAGGTTGAACGCGATGCTTCTCATTGCGGGTCTACCCTGCAAACTTCGATCCGGCCGCCGACTTCCCGGCATTGCAGGGCCGGCTGGCGTCCGGTGGCCGGCCCGCGCAGCAGCGCACCGTCGCAGACGTCGAAGCGTGAGCCATCGCACGCGCCACCCACATGTCCAGGCAGAACGGGCAGGTCAACAGCTCCCCCAGGCTGTGACGCCACCCGCTGGAGTGTCTGGTCTGCTCCATCACCTCGGCGGGGCCGCCGGTGCCGGTGTACTCGGTGAAGGGCGCGCGTAGCGGGCTGGTCACCGCATCCTTAGCCAACGTGCGAGACAGCTTGTGGGTCCCCAGCGTCACCGTCAGCAGGTCGGCGGCCGACCAGCCCGGCGGCAGGCGGCGGCCGGTGGCCGCGGCGGCCACGGTTACCGCCGCGACCAACCCGCCATAGACCAGCAGCACCACCACGTATCCCCCCAGCGGACGCGGGTTGTCGCCGCGGTACGCGTCGGCCTCCCGCTTGGCCGCGTCCGCAAGGGTGCTGCCGGCCCCGGTCGATTGAGTCACCGCTCAGTACTTGTCACAAGTCTTGGCGATGGGCCCGACGAGGTTGACGTACTGCGCCGCCTCCGGCACCGCCTGGGCCTGCTCAAGCATCTGCTCACGCTGCGGCGGCGGTGAGGCGAGGAAGTTCTGCAGAAACGACTGCGCCATCGGTGCCGCATTGAATTGTGCTGCGGCATCAGGTGATTGAGCATTCATTGCCGCTACCACCTGGGAATAGCTGCATGTCGTGTTCACCGCAGGGTTCTGCGACCATTGGCTTGGCTGGCCCGGTTGGCCCGGTTGGACCGGCTGTCCGGGTTGGGCCGGTTGAGTCGGCTGCCCCGGCTGGGCCGGCTGGGTCGGCTGGGTCGGCGCGGCGTTTGCCAGTCCGGTGCCGCTCGCCAACGCCAGCGCCATGCCGCCGGCGGCGGCAAGCCTGGTCAAAGACGTTGTGATCATTGGATTCTCCCCTTCAATCCTGCAATTCATGTTTGCCACATGTTCCGTCGACGACGGCACCGAACTAGGCTTGCCGTTTTCGCCCGGGCTAAACCACGGTTTGCCCCTCGGTTGTATTGGGTATCGAACGAATTGCTGTGATCACTCGGATTCTCACCGTGGCGATGCTGTCTGGCTGGACGCTGTTGTCTTCGCCGGCCGGCGGCGAAGCGGTCGCCGCCGGCTGCCCGGACGTCCAGGTGGTGTTCGCGCGCGGCACCGGCGAACCGCCTGGCGTCGGATGGATAGGCCAGCAGTTCATCGACGCACTGCGGTGGCGCACCTGGGGTCGCCAAGTCGACGTCTACCCGGTCAACTTTCCGGCCGTACCCGATTTCGGCCCGTCCGCCGCCGGAGTCACCGACGCGGCCGGCCACATCCGCGACATGGCAGCGGGTTGTCCGAGTACCCAGCTGGTCCTTGGCGGGTACTCGCGTGGCGCTGCGCTGATCGGGTACGTCACCGAAACGACGGCCGGTGGGCTCGCGGATCCACTGCCGCCCGAGGCGGCTGACCACGTCGCCGCCGTGGCGCTGCTGGGAAGGCCGTCGGAGGCCTTCCTGAACTCCATCGGTGCGCCACCGGTGACGGTGGGGCCGGGCTACGCGGCCAAGACGATCGATCTGTGCGCGCTCGGCGATCCGGTCTGCTCGGCGGGCGGCGATGGCGCGGCCCACGCGGCATACGCGGCTAACGGCATGACAGCGCAAGCGGCCGACTTCGTCGTCGAGCACCTGGTGCAGCCGGGAAGCAATCCAGGTCAGTCGCTTTGACCGTCAAGCCGGGCCGCGCGGCGCGCCGGCCCTGGCGGGCACCGCAACCTGCATGACCATCGGTGACTAGCCGCCCCCGGCAGCGGGTATGCCCCGGCCATGGACGAGGGATCTCCGCTGCTCGAACATTTCCCGCCGCAGGTATTGCGCCAGTATGCGTTGATCGCAGACGGTGAGCGCGGGATCCTGGTCGGGCCACGAGGCGACTTCTGCTGGATGTGCCTGCCCCGATGGGACAGTCCGGCCGTGTTCAGTTCGCTCCTCGGTGGGCCGGGGGTCTATGCCGTCACCCCGGAGTTGCGCTACGTCTGGGGCGGCCGATACGAGGAGCGATCGCTGATCTGGCGTTCTCGCTGGGTCACCACCGATGGGATCGTGGAATGCCGCGAGGCCCTGGCCTTCCCCGGGGACATGCACACGGCCGTGGTGTTACGCCGCATCCAGGCACTCGACCGGCCGATGCGAATGCAGGTCGCGCTCGACGTTCGCGCCGAGTTCGGCGCCACCGCGATGTCGGAACTGTCCTGCGAAGGGGGGCTCTGGACCGGGCGGTCGGGGCCGCACCGTTTCCGGTGGACGGGCGGCGCCGAGGCCCGTCGCGCCGCCGACGGGTCGCTGCGCATGGTGCTCGACGTCGCGCCCGGACGCGATCACGACCTGGTGCTGGAGTTGTCCGATCGCGAACTGCCGGCGCAACCGGTGAGCGCAGACCTGGCCTGGGACGGCACCGAAAACGCCTGGCAACAAGCTGTTCCGGAGATCACCGGCACCCTGGCCGACGTCGATGCGCAACTCTCCTATGCGGTATTGCGGGGCTTGACCAGCACTGGCGGCGGAATGGTCGCGGCCGCCACGATGTCGCTGCCGGAGCGGGCCAGTGAAGGGCGCAACTACGACTATCGCTACTGCTGGATTCGCGACCAGTGTTACACCGGACAGGCGATCGCCGCCGCGGGCCCGCACCCGCTGCTCGACGACGCCGTCCGGTTCGTCACCGAGCGCGTCCTGGACGACGGACCTGACCTGCGACCGGCCTACTGCGTCGACGCCACGATGGCGCCGCCGGAACACGATCTGCCACTGCCCGGCTACCCGGGCGCGGCCGTCAAAACCGGCAATTGGGTCGGCGACCAGTTCCAGCTCGACAACTTCGGCGAGGCACTGCTGCTGCTGGCCGCCGCAGGACGCCTGGACCGGCTCGACAGCACCCATTGGCGTGCGGTGCAGGTCTTGGTGGACGCAATCGAAAAGCGTTGCGCCGAGCCAGACGCCGGAATCTGGGAACTGGACGACCAACGCTGGGCCCACTCCCGGCTGATGTGCGCCGCCGGACTGCGCCGAATAGCCGGCGTGGCGTCATTGGCCGAAGGTGCCCGCTGGCAGCAGCTGGCCGACAAGCTGGTCAGCGATACCAGCACGGACTGCCTACACCGCGACGGCAGGTGGCAACGCGCGCCGCAGGATTCCGGAGTCGACGCGGCCCTGCTGCTTCCGGCCCTACGCGGAGCCGTCCCTGCCGATGATGCCCGCACCCTGGCGACGCTGGCCGCGGTGCGCGACGAGCTCACCCAGGATGGCTTCGTCTACCGCTACCGACCCGACCAGCGCGGCCTCGGGGAGGCCGAAGGGGCGTTCCTGTTGTGCAACTTCGTGATGGCGCTGGCAGATCATCAGCAGGGCAACAACCTTGCCGCACTGCAGTGGTTCGAACGGGGCCGTACCGCGTGCGGCCCGTCCGGACTGCTCGCCGAGGAGTATGACGTCGGGCAACGTCAGTTGCGCGGCAACCTGCCGCAGGCGTTCGCGCACGCCTTGCTGTTCGAGTCCGCGCACGTGTTGGGCAACTCCATCACGACTCATCTCATGGCTTGAGCACGACCTTCACCGCGCCGTCGCGTTTCTCCTGAAACATCTGGTAAGCCTGTGGCGCCTGCTCCAGTGGCAGTTCGTGGGTAGCGAAGGTGTCGACACCCAACGGGTCGTCGTCGGTCAACAGCGGCATCAGCGCGTCCACGCGCGGCTTGACGTTGGCCTGCCCCATCCGCACCGTGATCTGCTTGTCGAACAAGGTGAACATCGGCAACGGGTCGAGTTTGCCGCCATACACACCGACGATCGAGAGGGTGCCGCCGCGGCGCACAATATCGATCGCGGCGTACAGCGCGGCGAGCCGGTCGATACCGGCCTTGTTGATCAACGGTCCGGCCACGGCGTCCGGCAGCAGCGAGCTGAGCTGCTGCACGGCCTTGGCGCCGGCGGAGCCGTGCGCCTCCATACCGACAGCATCGATCACCGCATCGGTGCCGCGGCCGTCCGTGCGGTCACGAATCACTCACCGATATCGGATACCTCACTCAGGTCGACGATTTCGATCCCCCGCCTTGCCAGCCGGCCCAGCCGCTCAGGCACCAGATCCACGCCGATCACCCGGGCCCCCTGATGGGTGGCGATGCGGGCCGCCATGTCGCCGATCGGTCCGAGTCCCAGCACCGTCACCGAGCCGCCGTCGGGTATCGCCGCGTAGTCAACCGCCTGCATCGCGGTCGGCAGCACATCGGACAGATACACGAAACGCGAATCCGGCGGCCCGTCGGGAACTTTGATGTGGGTGTATTGCGCCTGCGGCACGCGCAGGTACTGTGCCTGCGCGCCCGGAACCTGCCCGTAGAGCTTGGAGTAACCGAACAGGGCAGCGCCGGTGTCCTGCTCGCGGACCCGGGTGGTGTCGCATTGGGTCGGCAGACCGCGTTTGCACATGCAGCAATGCCCACAGGCGATCTGAAACGGGATGACCACCCGGTCACCGGGTTTGAGATTGCTGACCTCACCACCGACCTCGGTCACGATGCCGATCGGCTCATGGCCCAGGATGTCGCCGGGATCCATGAACGGACCGAGCACCTCATAGAGATGCAGATCCGACCCGCAGATGTTGGTCGTCGTCACTTCGATGACGGCGTCGGTCGGCTTCTCGATCACCGGGTCGGGGACCGTGTCGACCTGTACTTTGCGCTTGCCCTGCCATGTGACTGCCCGCATCGGGTCGCCTCCGTCGTATCGCGCGAACACCACCGGGCTACCCGCCCGCAGCGCGGCGCAAACACGCGTCGACTGGGTCCGAGTCGCACGTTTAGCCGGGGTGCCCACGGGTACGCAGCCGTCATCGATTCAGCACCGCTCTTAGGGAGCCAACATGTTCGTGCACAACAAGGAGATGCAGTTCGAGGTCCGGGTCGAACGGCCCGATCCACGGTTCGCCAACCTGTTGCAGGAGCAGTTCGGTGGTGAGAACGGTGAGCTCAAGGCGGCGATGCAGTACTTCACCCAGGCGTTCCTGCTGCGTCGCAAAAACCCGAAGATGTATGACCTGTTCATGGATATCGCCACCGAGGAGCTCAGCCACCTTGAGATGGTCGGCTCGCTGATCACCATGCTGCTCGACGGCCTCAACGACGATCTGAAGAACGCCAACGAGCGCTGCGATTGGATGCCCGCGGTGGCCGGCCGCGACGGTCGCGAGCAGATCATCCACCAGGTTGCGCTCAATCCGCTGCACTTCGTGGAGACCGGCGGCGGCCCGCACGTCAGCAATGCAATGGGCACACCCTTCACCGGGGCGTACATCAACGCCAATGGCGACCCGTCGGTGGACCTGCGCAGCAACCTCGGGGCCGAATCACGGGCCAAGGTGGTCTACGAATACCTCAAGCAGTTCACCGATGACCCCGGCGTTCAGGACACTCTGACCTTCCTGATGACCCGTGAGGTCACCCACTTCCAGCAATTCACCGCCGCGCTCAACGAGCTGCCGGTCAACTTCCCGCCCGGCCAGGCGCCCGGCGACGAGCGCTTTCAGAACGTGGCATTCAACATGTCCGAAGGCGAGACCAGCCGGGGACCGTGGAACCAAGGCCAGGGCCCGTGGCCCAATGGCATGGAGTGGGACTACGTCAAGCGCCCGTCCCGGGATTGGCTCGGTGGTTCTGTACGGAAAAACCTTGGGCCGCAGGACAACCCGGAGGGCAGTCCCGCTGTGCACGCCGACAAGCCGTTCGCGCACCAACAGCACACCGCCACCGCGTAGCCCAGCCTGCCGGCGTCGCGGCCGCACATGGGAGCCACATCTATGACACACCGTCCTGACGAACAGCCCAAGAACAAGACGTCCTCGGAGAGCACCGTCGACCGCCTCGAGAAGAAGGTCGCCGAAGAATACGGAACCGAATCCAGGGCACGCGAAACGCCCAAACGTGGCGTCCCGGACGAGCCGCCCGATTAGGCGCCCTCGTCAGCTCTTAGGCGTCAGCTCTTAGGCGCATCGGGCGGATTGTCCGCCGCGCGCCCGCTCAACTGGTCGCGCAGATGGTCGACTATGGCAGCGGCCATTCCCACGGTGTTCTGGGCCAAGCCGCCCGATGGGGCATTGGGATGTGGCCGGGTCGGCGCGATCTTCTTGGCGGTTTGCAGCTGGTCACCCAGTTGCTCAAGATCGTCTGCACTGACCGCCCCTTTGAACCGCGGCCACACCACATTCTCTTCGTAACTGATGTGCTCCCTTGCCACCGTGACGAATTCGCCCAGCGCCCGGTGATACTCGAGTTCACCCGGGTGACCGTCCTCAAGCTCCTGCAGCAGCACCTTGCCCGCTTCCTCTTGAGCGATCGCGTGGTCCGCAAGATCATCGCCATCTTCGAGGGCCGCGCGGACCGCCGGCCAGAACAGCTGTTCCTCGACAGACTCGTGCTGGGACTCGGCGATCACCAAGTTGGTGACCATGGTCGCCAAGCCGCTCTGCTGCGCCCCGTCGCCCTGCGGCGCGCCGTCGAGTACCTGCAACATGCCCAACACGCTCTCGTGGTCGGCGCGAAGAAAGCTCAATGCGTCCACGGGTTTCCTCCCCTCGCTGGCGGGTCCGGATCCGACCCCGCTTGGTCGCATACCCGCCGGGATAGGACCGAAACCCGCGCTCCTTGGCACCCGCACGTTTCACCACCGCCTCGCGGGGTACTGATCGACCATGACCTCGTTGTGGCTCGCCGACCGGATCGAGACCTCACCGGCTTCGGCCGCCGAAGATGTGCCCGGTGTCGCCGACGTGGTGGTGGCGGGCGCCGGCATCACTGGTTTGATGACCGCGGTGCTGCTGGCGCGCGCCGACCGGCACGTGCTGGTGCTGGAGGCCAGGACGGTCGGAGCCTGCGCGACCGGGAACACCACCGCCAAGATCAGCCTGCTGCAGGGCACCCAGCTGTCGACGATCTCGGCGAAGCAGGGCAAAAGCCTGGCCGCTGCCTACCTGGACGGCAACCGCGCCGGCCAGGACTGGCTGCTGTCGTTCTGCGCGGCTGCCGGAGTGCCGATCCAGCGGGAGGACGCCTACAGTTTCGCCCAGTCCGAGCGTGGGGTGGCGGCGGCGCGGGCCGAGTTCGAAGCCTGCCGCGCATTGGGTCTGCCGGCGACGTGGGAGGCGCACGCTGACGTACCGTTCGACTACCACGGCGGTGTCCGGCTGATCGAACAGGCACAGTTCGACCCCATGCCGTTCCTCGACGCGCTGCGCGCCGAGCTGCTCGGCCGCGGTGGCCAACTTCTGGAACACACCCGGGTAAAGCTGGCTTCCAGCAACCGGCACGGAGTTCGACTGGAAGTCGGCGGCCCGCACAGGCAGGCCGAAGTGCAGGCCACTCAACTGGTGCTGGCCACCGGAATCCCGATCCTGGACCGCGGCGGATACTTTGCCCGCGTCAAACCCAGCCGGTCCTACTGCATGGCGTTCGACGTGCCCGGCGAAGTCACCCGGCCCATGATGATCTCCACCGATTCGCCGACGCGGTCGCTGCGCTACGCCCCGGTCAACGGCTCGGAACTGCTCCTGGTCGGCGGGGCGGGCCACACCGTCGGCCGCGAAAAGCACCCGACGGATGCGCTGGCCGAACTCGAGTCGTGGGCGGTCCGGCATTACCCGGGCGCCATCCGCACGCACCTGTGGTCCGCGCAGGACTACGCACCCGTCGATGAGCTGCCCTACGTCGGCCCCATTCTTCCGGAGAACGAAACCATCTACGTGGCAACCGGGTTCAACAAATGGGGCATGACCAACGGGGCGGCCGCCGCGCTGGCGTTGTCGGGCCGACTGCTCGGCAAACGACCGAAGTGGGACCGAGCGTTCGCCAGCTGGAGAACCAGCGAGCTACGCGGCCTGCCGACGGCCCTGGCAGCCAATCTCTCGGTCGGCCTCAATCTGGCGAAGGGCTGGATCACGCCGACGGCCCACATCGGCCAGCAATGCCTGGGCACCGACTCGGGCGTGGTCAGCGGACCCCCGTGGCGACTGCAGGCCAAGTGCCGGGTGGACGGCGTTGAACACCGCCTCTCGCCGGTCTGCCCCCACCTGGGTGGCATCGTCACCTGGAACGACGCCGACCGGGCCTGGGAGTGCCCGCTGCACGGGTCGCGCTTCGCTCCCGACGGGACCCTGCTGGAAGGCCCGGCCACCCGCGGCCTGACCGCCGGCAGCTGAGCAGCCGCCGACGAGCAGGCCTATTGCAGCTGATCGCGCAGCTTAGCCAGCGATTTGGCCAGCAGGCGCGACACGTGCATCTGCGAAATGCCGACCCGCTCGGCGATCTGGGTCTGGGTCATCGATTCGAAGAACCGCAGCACCAGCACCGTGCGTTCGCGCTCCGGCAGGGCATCCAGCAAGGGCCGCAACGCCTCCCGATCCTCGATGCGGTCCATCCGGGCGTCGACGTCGCCGAGGGTGTCGGCGATCGAGCGGACGTCGTCCTCGTCCGAGCTGCCGCCGCCGTCGATCGACAGCGTGTTGTACGAGCTGCCCGCGACCAGTCCTTCGACCACCTCGTCGCGGCTCAACTCAAGCTCGCCCGCCAGCTCGGAGGGGGTCGGCGCCCGCCCCAGGCGTTGCGACAGCTCAGCTGTGGCGACGCCCAACCGAAGATGCAGCTCTTTGAGCCGGCGGGGCACTTTGACCGACCAGCTGTTGTCGCGGAAGTGCCGGCGGACCTCGCCCATGATCGTCGGAACCGCGAACGAGACGAAATCCGAGCCGGTTTCGACGTCGAAGCGCGTCACGGCGTTGACCAGACCCACCCGCGCTACTTGAACCAGGTCGTCCCGCAGCTCTCCGCGCCCCTCGAACCGGCGAGCGATGTGGTCCGCCAGCGGCAGACACCGTTCCACGATCTTGTCTTTGCGGTTCCGGAAGTCGGGCGAGTCGGCATCATATTGGGCGAGCTCGCGAAACATGTCGCCGACGTCGGCGTATTCCGATCCGGACTGTGAGCCGCTGCCGGCGGCACGCGGGCTCACCGCCCGGAGTCCGCCCGGCGGGTTGTCAACGTGACACCGAATACCTCACCCGCACCGTTGGAGTCGTGCCCGTCCCGGAATGCCTCGACGTCATCGACCAGCGAGGTGAGCACGTGCCAGCTGAAGCTTCCCGGGGTCAGTACGCCGGCCCCGTCACCGGCTGCCGACGCCTGGACCGTCACATGGTCGTCGTGTGGGTCGATGACGACAGACAGCATCGCGCCGGGGGCGGCGCTCCGGATCAGCTGGGTGCACAGCTCGTCGATCGCCAGCCGCAGATCAGCGACGGTGTCGACGTCAAGATCCTCGTAGGTGGCGATCGCACCGACCAGCATGCGCACCACCGCCAGACTTTCCAGCCTGGGCTTTACCCGCAGTTCGACGGCCCGCTCACTGCAAGAACGCTGAGCCCGGTCACTGTCAATGTCGGTCATGAGGCCTCCCGGCGAAATCGGACCGAGACTACTGCTGCGTGTCAATCGACTGCTCACCACCCTCGCCTGCAGGCACCCTCGCGTATTCCGCCTTCAGCCGACATCGTCAGCACCCAACGCCGGCTGCCCGGAGATCAGTCATGGGATCTCTGTACCCGATCACCGGGGAACTCAATCATCGATTTCGCACATCGGCCACAGCGCGGCCCGGCCGGAATACCGGCCGGGCCGACTTGACCCCTCGGGTTAACTCGTGGAGGGCTGCTGACGCAGCTCGGCGTGCGCCAAGTGCCACTGATGGTTCACCCTGCCGATCCGGCGATGCTCGAGCAGCAGCCACACCGTGCCCAGGGCGGCGGCGAGCACCGCGATGACCGCGACCTCCACACCCTGCCGGTCGTGTCCGGTCCCGAATGCGGCGAGGCAACCGATACCGGCCACCATGCCCACCACCAGCAGGGAGTAGCCCGGCCAACCCAAGACGTCGATCATGGCGCGGCCCGCGTGGGGCCGCGTCGTCCGGACATGGTCGACGGGGTCATGAAACGTGTCGCCCATTGCAATTCCTCCTCCTGGACAGCAACCCGGAGCCGCCCCAGAAGTCAACCCGTGTGACGTGACCCGTCCGCGACCCGAAACTATCGTATGCCGATACATTGGGCGGGCGTCCGGTTTGCAGGATGTTCACAGTCATACAACAGCGATGCCGATGCCAATGCTCGGATCACTCCACCCCCATGATCGGCACCGCGCTGACCAGCAAGACGACCAGCATCAACGTCAATAGGAACCATCCGGCGCCCTGCCAGCCCCACCAGGTACCCCGCGCGCGCCAAACCCGGTAGGTGCGCACAAACGCACGCAACCCACCGGCGGCCAGGATCACCGGGGCGCCGACGGCGAGAACGGTCCGGTAGGGCCGTCCGCACCCCGCCGTGACCGAGTGCGGTTCGCAGGTGCCCACCCACAGCACCGCTATCACGACAAACGCCAGCGCGGTGGCGGTGATCATTCCGGCGAATCGAGCGGCCGCGCGGACCTCCTGGTCCTCCTGGCCCAGTCGGTCGCCACCGGGCGTGGAGCGCGGCGGTGTGCGCGGTGTCACATCTCCTACCGTCCGCGCTGATCAGCTCTGCGTCAAGGCGATTCATCCGCCTGGGTCCACGTTTGGGCGCACGGTTACCCGGGAAGCCTTGCCGTTGTGGCGGGCCTCTACACCGCGGGGGCTGTCACAGAATACGAAGGGAGCACCTATGTCGGACGACAAGAACAGCGCTACCGAGGACGGCATCCGCGGCGCCGTGGAGGGCGTCAAGGGCAAGGCCAAGGAAGCACTAGGGGCCGTGACCGGCAACGACGAGCTGGCCCGCGAGGGCCGGGCGCAGCAGGATAAGGGCGAAGCGCAGCGCGACGCCGCCAAACACCAAGCCGAGGCCGAATCGGCCCGGGCGGGTGCCAAGGCAGCCGAGGCGCGCGAGCAGTCGCACCAGTAGCCCGAGGGGAAGGCAGGCCCGGTCCGCCTGGCGGGCCGGGCCTGTCGCCGCGTGAAGGGGTTACTTCTTGGGTGCAGCGGGTAGTAAAAGCCTTGAGGCTGCATAGCATCCATGGGTTGGAGCCAGGCGATGGAGATCGTGTTACTGACCGACCGCGACGAATTCGCGGGGTCACTGTCGGGGTTGGCTGTCTTCGGGCATTCGATCGTCCGCAGGCCGCTGACCGTCACCGCGCGAGCCGACTGCCGTGACGCGAAAGCCGTACTGGTGGACGGCTGTGTTGATGTGACGGCAGCGCGGGAGAGCTGTCGCAAACTCGGAGCCTGGGCGCCGTCGGCCGCCGTCTTGGCCGTCGTCGCCGCCGACGACTTCCCGTCAGTCGGCCTCGACTGGCACGTCGACGATGTCCTGATCGCGACCGCGGGTTCAGCCGAGGCGAGCGCGCGGCTGCGCCTGGCATTGGCCCGTCGGCGCGAACCCGCCTCTAACGCGGTGCATTTCGGCGCCTTGGTCATCCACCCGGACAGTTTCAACGCGTCACTGTCGAATCGCGATCTCGACCTCACGCTCACCGAATTCAAACTGCTCAGCTACCTGGTACAGCACGCCGGCCAAGCATTCACCCGGGCCCGGCTGCTGCGCGAGATATGGGGCGGCGAGGGCGGCCGTCGCAAAGTCGACGTTCACGTGCAGCGGTTGCGCGCCAAGCTCGGCGCCGACCACGAGTCGATCATCGACACGGTCCGTGGCGTCGGATACATGGCGCCGGAACTGCCCCAGCCGCAATGGGCCATCGCCAACTGAGAGAGCCAGACACCATGACAGAGCAACCCGATTCCGATTCAGCGGCCACCGACACCACCGGCGACGACACGCTGCCGCCGAGCGAGGCCACCGACTCCGACGAGCTGCGCAACGACGACGGCGACGCAACCGTCGGTCCACCGGACGCCTGGCAAGCCGCCGACAGCGAGACCGCGCACGAGTCGTTGGACGCCAAACTGGCTGCCGAGCAACCCGATGTGGCCGGTCCTGACCACGATCCCGACGAAGCTGACGAAGCGGTAGGGGGCGGTCGACACCGAGCGCAGGTGTCCGGCACCCCCGAAGACGGCGACTCGTTCTTCACCGTCGAGGAGTGAACTCGGTAGTGGTTTTCGCAGGCCGGATCCGTCAGAACATCACAACCAAAGCGGCCAAGTCGGCCAGCAACAGCGTCCACCCGCACGCCCAGACCACCATCCCGCGGGGATGCGTCGCCAGGAAGAAGGCGAGGAACAGCGTCAGCGCCGCTACGCCGGCCGCTCCGTGATACAGCACGCCGAACAGCGAGCCGTTCACCTTCAGGTCCGGGCACGCCGCCCTGTTACACAGCGCGGTGCCGGACACCCTGGCCAGCGCGAACGCCATCAGCAGTGCGGCGGCCGGTGCGGTCAGCAGCGACAGCGCCCAGTTCGCCCACGTCCAATCGCGGGGTGGCGCCTCGGGCGGCGCGGCGCCTGCCGCGCGCGGGTGTGCATCGGCGAAGATCGGCCGGACCGCCGTCGCACCGTCATCCAGAATGATCATCCGCGCCTCCGATCACCGAAATCACCGAGTCCGGATACCCCGCGGCGACGAGCCCAAAACCGCAGCGCGGGAGCATTCCGGCCGCGAACTTGGCACCATGGCTGGGTGAGCCCACAAGACCGAGGAACCCCGGCGTCGCTGGCTCGGTTCTCGGCGCTGACCCGGGACTGGTTCACCGGCACCTTCACCGCGCCGACGCCCGCGCAAGAGCAGGCCTGGGCGGCGATCGCCGACGGCCACAACACCCTCGTGGTCGCCCCAACCGGGTCCGGTAAGACGCTGGCGGCTTTCCTGTGGGCACTGGATCAACTGACCACGCAGCCCGGTCAGAGCACCCGGGTGCTCTACATCTCGCCGCTCAAAGCGCTGGCCGTCGACGTCGAGCGAAACCTGCGCACTCCGTTGGCCGGCATCGCCCGGATGGCCGCCCGCCGCGAGCTGCCCGCTCCCGGCATCACAGTGGGTGTGCGTTCCGGCGATACCTCACCGGCGCGGCGCCGCGAGTTGGTCGCCAAGCCGCCCGACATTCTGATCACCACCCCGGAGTCGCTGTTTCTGATGCTGACGTCGGCGGCTCGGGAGACGTTGACCGGCGTGCGCACGGTGATCGTCGACGAGGTACACGCGGTGGCGGGGACCAAACGTGGTGCGCACCTGGCACTGTCCCTGGAACGCCTCGACGCGATGCTCGAGCATCCCGCTCAGCGAATCGGGCTGAGCGCCACGGTACGCCCGCCCGAAGAGGTCGCCCGGTTCCTGTCCGGGCAGTCCCCCACCACGATCGTGACTCCCCCCGCCGCCAAGACGTTCGATCTGACGGTGCAGGTCCCGGTGCCCGACATGGCCAATCCGGCCGAGGGCACCGTCTGGCCCGAGGTCGAAGAACGCATCGTCGACCTGATCGAGGCCCACCGGTCCTCGATCGTGTTCACCAACTCGCGGCGGCTCGCCGAGCGACTGACCGCTCGGCTCAACGAAATTCACGCAGAACGTTACGCCGACTCCACGGAGCCGACCGCACCCCTGGCACGAGCTCACCACGGCTCGGTATCACTGCAGACCCGAGCCGACGTCGAGGAGGACCTCAAGAGCGGCCGGTTGCGCGCGGTGGTGGCGACCTCGAGCCTGGAGCTGGGTATCGATATGGGCGCGGTCGACCTGGTCATCCAGATCGAGGCGCCGCCGTCGGTGGCCAGTGGCCTGCAGCGCGTCGGCCGGGCCGGACACCAGGTCGGCGAGATCTCCTCGGGCGTACTGATTCCCAAGCACCGGACCGATCTGATCGGCTGCGCGGTCGCGGTACACCGGATGCTCGCAGGCCAGATCGAGACCCTGACGGTACCGGCCAATCCCCTGGACATCCTGGCCCAGCACACGGTGGCCGCGGCCGCGCTGGAGCCACTGGATGCCGAATTCTGGTTCGACACCGTGCGCCGTAGCGCCCCGTTCGCCACTCTGTCGCGCGGTGTCTTCGAGGCAACGTTGGATCTGCTCTCCGGTAAATACCCCTCGACCGAATTCGCGGAACTGCGGCCACGTTTGGTATATGACCGCGACACCGGCACCCTGACTGGCCGGCCCGGCGCGCAACGGCTGGCCGTCACCTCCGGTGGCGCCATCCCGGACCGCGGACTGTTCGCGGTGTACCTGGCGGGCGCGGAAAAGCCCTCCCGGGTCGGCGAACTCGATGAGGAGATGGTCTACGAGTCGCGTCCCGGCGATGTCATCTCGCTGGGCGCCACCACCTGGCGGATCACCGAGATCACGCACGACCGGGTGCTGGTAGCGCCCGCGCCCGGCCAGCCAGGCCGACTGCCGTTCTGGCATGGCGACGGTGTCGGGCGGCCCGCCGAGCTGGGTGCGGCGCTCGGCGCGCTCACCGGCGAGCTGGCCGGGCTTGACCCAGAGTCGTTCGACAAGCGCTGCGCGGGCTTGGGTTTCGACGATTACGCGGTCGACAATCTGAGGCGGCTACTCGACGATCAACGTGCCGCTACCGGGACGGTACCCACCGACACCACGCTGCTAGTGGAACGGTTCCGCGACGAGCTCGGTGACTGGCGGGTGGTCCTGCACTCGCCGTACGGGCTGCGCGTGCACGGGCCGTTGGCATTGGCGGTGGGCCGGCGACTGCACGAGCGCTACGGCATCGACGAGAAGCCGACGGCCTCCGACGACGGTATCGTGGTCCGGCTGCCCGATACCGACTCCGGTGCAGAAGCCCCCGGCGCTGAACTCTTCGTGTTCGACGCGGACGAGATCGAGCCGGTCGTCACCGCCGAGGTGGGCGGCTCCGCCTTGTTCGCCTCCCGGTTCCGGGAATGCGCGGCCCGGGCATTGCTGTTGCCCCGCCGGCACCCCGGCCGGCGCACACCGCTGTGGCAGCAACGCCAGCGGGCCGCCCAACTGCTCGACGTGGCCCGCCGATATCCAACCTTCCCGATCGTGCTGGAGACGGTGCGCGAATGCCTGCAAGACGTCTACGACGTCCCCGCGCTGACGGCGCTGATGGCGCAGATCGCCCAACGCCGGGTGCGGGTGTCCCAAGTCGAGACCGCCACCCCGTCCCCATTCGCGGCGTCACTGCTGTTCGGCTATGTCGGGGCGTTCATGTACGAAGGCGACAGTCCGCTGGCGGAGCGCCGCGCGGCGGCCTTGTCCCTGGACCCCACGCTGCTGGCACAGTTGTTGGGCCGAGTCGAGCTGCGCGAACTGCTCGACCCCGAAGTGATGAAGGGCCTCACCGAACAACTACAGCACTTGACGCCGGAGAAGGCCGCCCGCGACGCCGAAGGGGTGGCCGATCTGCTGCGACTGCTCGGTCCGCTGACCACCGAAGAGGTGAGTGCCCGCGCCGCGGGCGCAGCGGTGGGCGGTTGGCTGGAACACCTGTTGGCCACCCGGCGGGTGCTCACGGTGGCATTCGGCGGGCACCGCTGGTGGGTGGCGATCGAGGACATCGGGCGGCTGCGCGACGGCCTCGGGGTAGCGGTGCCGCCCGGGGTGCCGACCGGCTTCACCGACCCGGTTGCCGATCCGCTGGGCGACCTGCTGGGCCGATTCGCCCGCACCAGGGGGCCGTTCACCACCGGGCAGGCCGCAGACCGATTCGGGCTGGGTGTGCGGGTGGCGGCCGATGCGCTCGGTCGACTGGCCGCCGACACCCGGGTGGTGCGCGGCGAGTTCGCCGATTTCCCGGACTCCCCCGGCGAACAGTGGTGCGACAGCGAGGTGCTGCGGATCCTGCGGCGCCGGTCACTGGCCGCGCTGCGCTCGGCCATCGAACCGGTGTCACCGGCCGCCTACGGACGTTTCCTGCCGGCCTGGCAGCAGATCGGCACCCCCGACGCCACCGCCAGCGGTGTCGACGGGCTGGCCGGGGTGATCGAGCAACTGGCCGGCGTGGCTCTGCCGGCGTCGGCGGTCGAGCCGTTGATCTTCGGCCCGCGGGTGCGCGACTACTCACCGGCCATGCTCGACGAACTGCTGGCTTCCGGGGAAGTGCTGTGGTCCGGCGCCGGCGCCCCAGCCGGCAGCGCCCCGGCCACCGACGGCTGGATCAGCTTTCACACCGCGGATTCGGCGCCGCTGACGTTGACACCGGGGACACCGATCGAATTCGGCGACGCGCACCGGGCGATTCTGGACGCCCTGGGCGGCGGCGGCGCCTTCTTCTTCCGCCAACTGTGCGGTGACGCCAGCGAGGCGGAACGCAAAGCGGCACTGTGGGAACTGATCTGGGCTGGATGGATCACCGGCGATACCTTCGCTCCGGTGCGCGCGGTGCTGGCCGGCACCCGACGCGCCACCCCGGCGCACCGCAGCAGACGCCCACCCCGGCTCAGTCGTTACAGCGTCGCCCACGCCACGGCCCGCGCCGCCGACCCGGCAGTGGCCGGACGCTGGTCGCTATTGCCTGCCCCACAGGAGGCTTCGACTCTGCGGGCGCATCACACCGCTGAGATGCTGCTGCACCGCTACGGCGTGCTGACCCGCGGGGCGGTCGCCGCCGAGGCCATACCCGGCGGTTTCGCCAACGTCTACAAGGTGCTGACCGCGTTCGAGGATGCCGGGCGTTGCCAGCGGGGCTATTTCATCGAGTCATTGGGCGCAGCGCAATTCGCGCTGGCCTCCACCGTGGACCGGCTGCGCGGCTATCTCGACAGTGTCGACCCGACCCGGCCCGACTACCACGCGGTGGCGCTGGCCGCCGCCGACCCGGCCAACCCGTACGGCGCGGCGCTGAGCTGGCCGGCGCACCCGGGGGCGGCCCGGCCGGGTCGCAAGGCGGGTGCGCTGGTGGTCCTGGTCGACGGGGAGCTGGCATGGTTCGTGGAGCGCGGCGGCCGGACGCTGTTGAACTTCGCCGGCACCGCCGAGGCGCAGCGTGCGGCCGCCGGGGCGCTGACGCGGCTGATCAGCGACCGGCGGGTCGACGGGATTCTCATCGAGCGGGTCGACGGCGTGCCGGTCCTGGAGTTGCCCGACTCGCCGACACTGGAGGCGTTGACCGAGGCCGGGTTCTCCCGTACCCCGCGCGGATTGCGGATGCGCTGATGCCCGAGGGGGATACCGTTTTTCATACCGCCACGGTGCTGGCCGCCGCGTTGACGGGAAAGACCTTGACCCGCTGCGATATCCGGGTTCCGCGGTACGCCGGTGTCGATCTGAGCGGTCGGCGCGTCGACGAGGTGATCAGCCGCGGCAAGCATCTGTTCGTCCGGGTCGGACCGGCCAGCATCCATTCGCATCTGAAAATGGAGGGCAGCTGGCGGGTGGGGCGACGTCCTGCCCGACCCGGCCCGTTCGATCATCGGGTACGAATCATCTTGGAGGCGGGCCCTGTTCGTGCCACCGGTATCGACCTTGGTGTGCTCGAGGTGCTGGACCGCCACCAGGACGACGACGCCGTCGCGCACCTGGGGCCGGATCTGCTCGGCGCCGACTGGGATCCGGCGGCGGCCGCCGCACGGCTGGTCGCCGATCCGCAGCGTCCGCTGGCCTCGGCGCTGTTGGATCAGACGGTGATGGCCGGGATCGGCAATGTCTACTGCAACGAGTTGTGCTTCGTCGTCGGCTGGTTGCCGATGACACCGGTCGCCGAACTGAAGGATCCGCGTCGGCTGGTGTCGCGGGCACGCGAGATGTTGTGGGCGAACCGGTTGCGCTGGTCGCGCTGTACCACCGGCGACACCCGACCGGGCCGACAGCTGTGGGTGTACGGCCGAGCCGGCCTGCCGTGTCGGCGATGCGGTACCGGTGTGGTGTCCGACCGCAACGGCGAGCGGATTCAGTTCTGGTGCCCGTCCTGTCAGCGCTGACGCCGAGAACTTCGGGCCGCTGACAGAACCGAAGCCGGCCAGCTGTCTTGCTGGCCGGCTTCCGGCTGTGCTGTGAGGACTACCCGAGGGCGCGGTCGATCACGGCCACCCTCCGCAGCCCACACCGGGCACGCAGCCCCCGCCGCCGCCGGGACCACCCCAACCGGTGGGGCCGCCCGGGATCTGGCCGCCGCCACCGCCAGGACCGCCGCTACCGGTCGGGCCGCCGGGAATCTCGCCGCCACCTCCGCCGGGGCCACCGCCGCCGGTGGGGCCACCCGGAATCTGGCCGCCACCGCCACCGGGTCCGCCACCACCGGTCGGGCCACCGGGCTCGCCCGGGTTTTCGGGGCCCGGCCCGCCGGGTACCGGCTCAGGTGGGGTCTCAGTCGTGGTGGTCGTCGTGGTGCTGGTCGTGGTCGTGGTGGTGCTGGGTCCTTCTTCGTTGGTGCCGCTGCAGCCGGCTGCGACCAGCGCGACTGCACTGCCGAGCACCGCGATCGTCATCTTGCTGTGTGCCTTCATCAGAATTGGACTCCCCTCTGCTCCGGTCGTGCCTTCCTGTACCCAGGACTGCCGCCGCCGAAACCCGGCGCCCAGCGTCAGTTCGTGTCGAGGTCTCGTTCGCTCACGAAGGCGCGGGGCCGGCCGCTGAATGGATCGTCGAACTCCAGCCGGTGGGCCAGCAGCCGCAAAGGCTGCGAGAAGTCGTCCGGTGCAACATCGATGACCTGCGGATACAGCGGGTCGCCGTCGATCGGGAGACCGAGTGAGTCCAGGTGAACGCGCAACTGGTGGGTGCGCCCGGTGCGCGGGGTAAGCCGGTAGCGGCCATCACCCACCGACTCGACCCAAGTCTCGGCGTTCGGCTCACCGGGTTCCTCACGCGCCTGCAGCCGACCGCGTTCCTTGATGATCCGACTGCGCACCAGCTGCGGGAACGCGACGGTCGGCTCGGCGGAGGACCGCGCCAGGTATTGCTTGCGTACCGCGCCGCGGGCGAACAGGGTCTGGTAGGGCCCGCGCAGCTCTCGGCGGGTGGTGAACAGCAGCACCCCGGCGGTGAGTCGATCCAGCCGGTGCGCCGGGCTCAGCTCCGGAAGGTCCAGTTCGCGCCGCAGCCGTACCAGCGCGGTCTGGGCCACATGGCGGCCACGCGGCATGGTGGCCAGGAAGTGCGGCTTGTCGACCACCACCAGGTCGGCGTCGCGGTGCAGCACCGGAAGGTCGAACGGTACCGGCACCTCGTCCGGCAAGTCGCGATACAGGTACACGTGCGACCCGGCCGGCAGTGCCGTCGTGTCGTCGATCACTACCCCATCTGCGGTAACCACTTCGCCCGCAGCCACTTTCGCCGCCGCAGCTGCACCGAACCGGGAATGCAGCTCGGCGGCGACCGGGCCGCCGTGCAGGCGCAGACGTGCCGGCCCCAAGCCGTCGCGTACCGGCAGCGGGGCGGCCCGGCGACGCGTCATCGCCGTTGCAGATCGAAGGACGGCGCGCTGTCGGCGAGTCGACTCGCGCCGGCCGACGATCCGCGGCCGAAGAGCGGGGGGCGACCAGACGTCAAGGGAGAACCTTTGATTCGGTGACGGAGAGCCAGGGGCACGGGCCTCGACGCTGAATGACGGTCTCGTTCAGCGGTACGCCGGCGGGCAGCCGACCTGCCCACCATACCGGGGCCGACAGCCATTCCGCCAAGTCAGCGGGGCCCGGGTGCAGAACGGCACATCGGCCACAACCGTCGGGGGTTGTGGCCGATGTGTCTAATTCGGCGCGGACTACTCCGGCTCAGCTGAGGCCGAGCATGCTGAAGAGGCCCAGGTCACCCAGGAAGTCCGTCAGCGTGGTGGCATCGGTCACCGCGGTCGCCCCGGTGCCTAGCAGGGCGGTCAGCAGGGCTCCCAGCGTCTGGTCGCCCAGAACTCCGCTGCCGTCCGGGTCGGCGAGTGTCCCGCCGACCACCATGCTGTCGATGAACTGATCCCAACCGGCGCCGAGCTGGGTGGAGGTAATACCCAGCAGGCTCGCGATGGTGGCGTCGGTCATCCCGTTGGCGTCGAGCATGTCGTTGATCGAGGTCGTGGCGTCGATCCCCAACATGCTGTCGAGCAGGCTTGCCAGGGTGTCGGTCGGCGACAGGTTAAGGAACGGTAGGTCCAGCAGGCCGGCGTATTGGCCGAGACCGAAGTAGCCCAGCAGCGTGCCGATTTCCGTGGCAGCCCCGTCACCACCGATGAAGCCACCGATCAAGCTGTCGATCGGAATCGAGCCCAGGGGGTGCCCACTTAACTCCACATCGTTGAGCAGCGCGGTGAGGTCGGTGGAGAGCAGGCCCAAGGTGGCGTCGTCCAGCGTCATGCCGTCCGGGTTCAGCGCAGCCAGCAGGGTGGCGAGGCTCGAGGTGGTGGAGATGCCGTCGCCGAAGATCCCCAGCACCTGGCCCATGTTGCCGAAGTCGATGGCGTTCAGCAGGCTCTGCAGGCTCTCGGTGAACGTCGGGAAGGTGTCGGCGGTGAGCACGTAGTCGTGTTGCACGGAAGCGGTGAGGCCGGCGGTAATCGTCGGCGCCGCGGCGGCGCCGCCGAATAGAGCCGCACCAGCTAATGCGGTTCCAGCCGCGAGCGCGCCGGCTTTAGCCACAAAGCCGCGCCCCTCTATCGGCGCGACAACAGTGGAGCAAGTAGACATGAATGGGTCCCCCTTCTGGGATCGAGCATTAAGACGATGCGATTACCACATCGGCATTAACTTATTATGAGCTCAGTCTTGTGTCAACGGTTTTATGGGCCGTTCTTCCGGATCCAGCAACGCCTACCCACAGCAAACTTCCAGTTCATCCCGACAACTGCGAAAACTGGGCAACGACCTTTGACGATGCTCGGCAGGGCGTAAGGCCGCCCGCGAGCGGCAAGAAGCTCAGCGTTTTCTCGGCCTTTTCATCCCAGCCGGTCACGCCCTACGTCAGATCGATGGCGAATGGCCCTTAACATAGCTTCATAACAGTCAATCGGTATGAAATTTACGGGGCAAAAATACTTGAGCTATTTTGCGACATGGAACGAAATTCCTGCACAACGCGCCCTATTTTATAGACAGCAAATTCACAGTGCGTTTATCGCGCATTCAGTACAGACAAAAGCCACGCCCGGCCTGCGGGGACAGACCGGGCGTGGCGAGAGGGGTCGAGCCGCTAGGGGGTCAGCAGGCCGAACGCTTCCAACAAGTCGGTGACCAGTGTGTCGCCGGTGATCGCCAGGGTGCTGCCGTCGGGCAGAAAGCTGGCCAGGAAGGTGCCCAGGCTCTGCTCACCCCAGGTTTCGCCGGAGGGATCGAGCAGCGTCCCGCCGAACGGGAGGCCGTCGAGGTACTTGTCCCAGGTCTGCGCGGGATTCAAGCTGAACAACAGCGCCAGCGTCGCGTTGTCCATGGTGGTGCTGTTGGTGGAGCTGACCGGCAGGATGTGCAGGTACTCCCCCAGCGTGTAGGCGCTGCCGGCTTGCACCGACGTGGTCGTCGGGCCGAACAAATGTGCCGTGTAGGTGGTGACGTCGGCAGTGGGCTTCTCGACGATCCCGCTCAGCCAGTCGACCAGCGAACTGCTCACGGTCAGGTCCGCATTACCACAGATCGCCAGCGCGGAGCAGTTGATGACGTTCAGGTTCTCCAGACCCAGCGCGTTGATCATGCCGGCGAACTGACCGAGCAGGGTTCCCAAGCCCACCGCGTTGGCCAGGTCGGTCAGCGAATGCGTACCGGCACCGTCGCCCAGAACGACATCCACCAGCTCACCGAGGTCCACATCGCCGATCGGCACGCCGTCCACCAGGAACAGACTGCCGGTGCCCAGCAGCGACTGCACCGCGGCGTTCGAGCTGTAGAGCGGCTCGGTGAGCGAGATCCCGAAGAGGTCGGCGATGCCGGCCAGGGTGGTGGAGTCGGGATTGAACGAGGCCAGCAGGGCCGATACATCCGCGCTGACACTCAGCGGCGTGCTGGTCCCGGGGACATTGCCCAGCGCGGCCAGCACCTGATTGAGATCCCCCAGCGACATGGTGTCCAGCAGGGCCTGCAGGCTCTGCGTGAATGTCGGGTACGCCGTCAGCACCACCTGGTGCTGCGTCGAGGCGGTCGACGGGCCGGGGAGCTGCGGGCCGACCGCACCGGCACCGAGCAGGCCGGTCCCGGCGACCACGGCGACGGCTAGCGCGCCCCCCAGTACGGACAGCTGGCGAGAGCGCCACACCCCGATTCCACCCGCCATGACCCGCCCCTTCCCCGCGCCCGGATCCCGCCAGTGATCCAGCTCATGGCAGAAAGTAGCCCTGTCCGAAATGTGTGTCAAACAGATGTGAATGCTGATATCAGCCTAAAAGGCCGGAATAATTCCTAGAATCGTACCCACAGTAATGACATCCTGTTCAGGTAAGCGGAATCGGCTCCAGAATTTCGGCCCGCGCCTCGGGGGCGCTGACGCGCAGCGCATCCGCCGACGCGTCGTCGGGCTGTTCCTGCGACAGGATCTCGGCCTCCACCCGCGCGGTGTAGTTGGCCACCTCCCGCTCGACGGCCGCATCGTCCCAGCCGAGCACCGCCGCCATCACTTCGGCGACCTCGCGCGCACAGTTCACCCCACGGTGGGCGTACTCGATGGAGATCCGGGTCCGCCGGGCCAACACGTCTTCCAGATGCAAGGCACCCTCGGCGGCGACCGCGTAAGCGACTTCCACCTTCAGGTAGGTGGGCGCCTCGGCGATCGGGTCCAGCAGATCCGGTTGTCCGTCGGCCAACGCCAGCACGTCATGGATCAGCGAGCCGTAGCGATCCAGCAGATGCCGCACCCGGTAGGGGTGCAGGCCCTGGTGGGCACCCACGTGTTCGGCCTGGTTGACCAGCGCGAAATAGCCGTCGGCGCCCAGCAGCGGCACCTTCTCGGTGATCGAGGGCGCCACCCGCGTCGGGATGTACTCGGCGGCGGCGTCGATCGCATCAGCGGCCATCACCCGGTAGGTGGTGTACTTGCCGCCGGCGATCGCCACCAGGCCCGGCGCCGGAACCGCGACCGCGTGCTCGCGCGACAGCTTCGAGGTGTCGTCGTTCTCCCCCGCCAGCAGCGGCCGCAGCCCGGCGTACACACCTTCGATGTCGGCGTGGGTCAACGGCGTGGCCAGGGCGGTGTTGACGTGGGTCAGGATGTAGTCGATGTCGGCCTTGGTGGCCGCCGGATGGGCCAGATCCAGGTTCCAGTCGGTGTCGGTGGTGCCGATGATCCAGTGGGTGCCCCACGGGATGACGAACAGCACCGACTTCTCGGTCCGCAGGATGATCGCCGCTTCCGAAACGATCCGGTCCCGCGGCACCACGATGTGCACGCCCTTGGAAGCCCGGACGTGGAACCGACCGCGCTGGCGCGACAGCGCCTGGATCTCATCGGTCCACACCCCGGTGGCGTTGACCACGACGTGGCCGTGGACTTCGGTAACTGCACCGTCCTCGGAGTCGCGGACCCGCACGCCGGTCACCCGGTCACCTTCGCGCAGTAGCGCGACGACCTGGCTGGAGGTACGGATCACCGCCCCGTAGTGCCCCGCGGTGCGCGCGACGGTGAGGGTGTGGCGGGCGTCGTCGACGACCGTGTCGTAGTAGCGAATCCCGCCGATCAACGCACTGCGCTTCAGTCCCGGGCACAGGCGCAGTGCGCCCGCGCGCGTCAGATGCCGTTGCGCGGGAACAGATTTCGCCCCACCCAGTTGGTCGTAGAGGAAGATCCCGCTGGCCACATACGGGCGTTCCCACCACCGCCGGGTCAGGGGGTACAGAAACGGCAGTGGCTTGACCAGGTGCGGCGCCAGCGTGGTCAGCGACAGCTCGCGTTCGTGCAGTGCCTCGCGCACCAGCCCGAACTCCAACTGCTCGAGGTAGCGCAGTCCACCGTGGAACATCTTCGAACTTCGGCTCGACGTCCCGGCGGCGAAGTCACGCGCCTCGACCAGTGCCACCTTGAGGCCACGGGTGGCGGCGTCGAGTGCGCAGCCGGCGCCCACCACCCCGGCGCCGATCACCACTACGTCGAACTGCTCACTGCCCAGTCGTTCCCAGGCTCGTGCTCGTTGGTCCGGTCCCAGCGTGCTCACGTGTGCCAGGCTACGTGGCCGCCCGCCCCGACACGCTGTGACGCTCGGTTCAGCACTGCTGCTCAGTCGAGGTCGTCGTGCGTCATCAGCCGGCGGGCCGCTTCGGTGAGCGAGCCCGACAGCGACGGATAGACCGCCAGCGTCTGGGCCAGGTCGGCCACCGTGATCCGGTTCTGCACCGCCAGCGCGATCGGCAGGATCAGCTCGGAGGCGATCGGGGCCACCACCACCCCGCCGATCACCGTGCCGGTGGCCGGCCGGCAGAACAGCTTGAGGAAGCCGTAGCGCATCCGGCTCATCTTCGCCCGAGCGTTGGTCTGCAACGGCAGCATGACGGTCCGGGCCGGAACCGTGCCGTCGTCGATCTGGGACTGCGGCACCCCGACCGCGGCGATCTCTGGCCGGGTGAACACCGCGGCCGCCACCGTACGCAGCCGGATCGGAGCCACCGCGTCGCCCAGCGCGTGATACATCGCGATCCGGCCCTGCATGGCCGCGACCGACGCCAACGGCAGCAGGCCGGTGCAGTCACCGGCCGCGTAGATCCCGGGTACCGACGTCCGCGATACCCGGTCCACCTGCAGGTAGTTGCCCGGCGCGAGCTTGATCCCGACCCGCTCCAGGCCCAGTCCGGACGTGTTGGGCACGGAGCCGACCGTCATCAGCGCATGGCTGCCCGCCACGGTGCGGCCATCGGTCATGGTGACCAGCACCCCGTCGCCCTCGCGGGTCACGGAGGCGGCCCGGGCGTTCTTGACCAGGGTCACGCCGCGTTCGGCGAAAACAGTCTCGAGCACCCGAGCGGCGTCGGGATCCTCGTGCGGCAGCACCCGGTCACGGCTGGCCACCACCGTCACCTTGACGCCGAGTTCGGTGTAGGCGTTGGCGAACTCCGCGCCGGTGACCCCCGAACCCACCACGACGAGGTGCTCGGGCAACGTGTGCAGGTCATAAAGCTGGCGCCAGGTCAGGATGCGTTCGCCGTCCGGCTCGGCGCTGGGCAAGGTGCGCGGGCTGGCCCCGGTGGCGATCAACACCACATCGGCGTCGAGCACACGCTGCCCTCCTCCGTCGTGCTCGGCGACCAGAATCCGATGATGAGCCAGGCCGGATTCGGCGTCGATCAGTTCCCCGCGGCCGGCGATGACCTGGACTCCGGAGTTGATCAGCTGCGTGCGGATGTCATCGGACTGCGCCGCGGCCAGGGACTTCACCCGCTCATGGATCTGATTCAGCTCGATCTGGGCGTCGGTGAAGTGGATGTCGAAACCCAGGTGCGGGGCACGCCGTAGCTCGGTGCGCACCCCCGACGAGGCGATGAAGGTCTTGGACGGCACGCAGTCCCACAACACGCAGGCACCACCGAGACCGTCGGCGTCGACCACCGTCACCGATACCGCTTCGGGACCCTTGGCCGCCGCGACCAGCGCCGCCTCATAGCCGGCCGGGCCGCCGCCGACGATCACGATGCGCGTCGAGGGAGAAGTCACAGCGACTAACCTATCCGGAGCGTGGCGTTTAAGATTTCTGCCGTGCCGCTCTACGCCGCCTACGGGTCGAACATGCATCCAGAACAGATGCTGCAACGAGCGCCGCATTCCCCGATGACCGGCACCGGCTGGTTGCGCGGCTGGCGGTTGACGTTCGCGGGCGAGGACATCGGCTGGGAGGGCGCCCTGGCGACCGTCGTCGAGGACCCAGACTCGAGTGTTTTCGTCGTTCTCTACGACGTGACTCCCGAGGACGAGAAGAACATGGACAGCTGGGAAGGCTCGGAATTCGGCATCCACAAGAAGATCCGGCTGCGGGTGGACCGGGTAGACGGAATCACCTCGGGCCCGGCCGACAGCGATCCCGTGCCAGTGTTGGCGTGGCTGTACGTCGTCGACGCCTGGGAGCGCGGGCTGCCGTCGGCGAGATACCTGGGTGTGGTGGCCGAGGCAGCCCAGATCGCCGGTGCCCCAGAAGAATACGTGCGCAACCTGCGGACCCGCCCGGCCCGCAACATCGGCCCCGGCAGCTAGCTTTTTTGCGCGAGGGTGCGTGTTTGAACGGCGACACGCCAGCGTGGATGTACAACTGCGCACCCTCGCGCAGGGTGGCACGGTCAGGCGGCCGCACGTCCTAGCTGAGTTTCGATCCGGCGGAGGGTCTCCCACGGCCGGCGCCGCACATCATCGGCGATGATCGAGATCACCACCCAGCCCATCTCCTGCAACGCGGCGCGCCGCTGACGCTCGTAGACGAACGCGTCCGGCCCCTCATGCCAGATGACGCCGTCGTATTCGACCGCGACCCGCTGCTCCGGCCAGGCGAAATCGACGCGCCAGATCCGGTTGTCGCGGTCCACAATCTGATGCTGCAGGACCGGGGTCGGCACGCCACCGTCGACCATCATCAGCCGGGACTCGCTCTCCATCGCTGATTCGGCCAGCGGGTCGGCAAGCTGTAGCAGCTCGCGCACGGCCACGATGCCGCGCCGGCCCGCCTGGCGGATCGCGGCGCGTTGCAGCGTGCGGCGGGTACAGTCCCGCTGCGCAGCGCGGCATCCAGTGTCGCCAACGCCCGTGGGCGACGAAGCGTGCGGGCCACCTCGATCGCAGTCCACTCCGGCGTGGTCGCCGGTCGGCCCGCGACTTCGCTCAGTGGTGCGCCCTCGCGCCGGTGCACCACCAGTCCGTCGGCCGACCGCAGTTGCTGGTCCGGTGGGTTGAGTACGTGCAGATCGACAGGCTCCTCGGTGTCAAAGCCGTATGCCGCGGCCGCGGTCCCCAGACAGACCGCGACGGAGGTTCCTGTCGCCAGGTCCAGCCCGCGCAGCCGCAGCTCGGTCGTGATTCGTCCGTAGCCGTAGATTCCGTACCAGATCTTCTGCAGTGGTCCATGTTTCAGCTCTGCTTCAAGTCCGCGGCGGGTCAGGTAGGTCAGCACCTGGGCGGACGTAACCACGCCGCCTTGGCGATCGAGTAGCCGCTGCAGTCGTTGATCCATGCGCCCGATCGTCGACGTCGGCGATGAAAGCCGATTCCCTCATCCGGCCCGACCGGCCCCAACTGTGGACAACGGCCGGATTGTGAATGGCCCCGGAGCCGCGAGGGAGCCGCGAGGGTGCATCGTTGTACGGAATCTGCGGCGTGTCGGCGTGCAAACGCGCACGCTCGCGCCAGACGGGGTCAGAGCAGACCGGCTTGGTCAACAACGCCGGCCATCACCCGCACCCCGACGGCCAGCGCCCGCTCGTCGAGATCGAACGTCGGCTGGTGCAGGTCCAACTGCGGCCCGCTGCCCGGCCACACCCCGAGCCGGCCCATGGCACCGGGCACCTGCTCCAGATACCAGGAGAAGTCCTCCCCGCCGCCGGACTGCCGGGTCTCGGCCAGCACCTCGGGGCCGATGGCCTCGATCGCGTGGGTCAGCATCCGCGTCGACACCGCTTCGTTGACCACCGGCGGCACTCCGCGGTGGTAGTTCAGCGTGTGTTCGATGTTCAGCGGCTCCAGCAGGGACGCCACCGCCTCCTCGACGATGCTTTCCATCGCCACCCAGGTGTCCCGGCTGGCGGTGCGCACCGTGCCGGCCAGCCGCCCCGACTGTGGTATGGCGTTGGCCGCAACACCGGAATTCACTGCGCCCCAGACCATCACGGTGCTGTTGCGCGGATCGATGCGGCGGGACAGCACCCCGGGCAGCCCGGTGATCAGCGTGCCCAGCCCATAGACCAGGTCGGCGGTCAGGTGCGGCCGCGAGGTGTGTCCGCCCGGACCGCTGACCGTGATCTCGATGGTGTCGGCCGCCGAGGTGATCGGTCCCGCAATGGTGGCCACCCGGCCGACCTCAAGCCGGGGATCGCAGTGCAGGGCGAAGATCCGGCTGACCCCGCTCAACACCCCCGCGGCGATCGCGTCGATCGCGCCACCCGGCATCAGTTCTTCAGCGGCCTGGAACACCAGCCGCACACCGACCGGCAACTCCGCCGCGGATGCCAGCGCCAGCGCCGCACCCAACAGGATCGCGGTATGCGCGTCGTGACCGCACGCGTGCGTCACCCCCGGCACCAGCGACGCGTACGGCGCCCCGGTCTGTTCGGTCATCGGCAAGGCATCGATATCGGCCCGCAACGCGATACGCGGCCCATCCTCGGGACCGAAATCGCAGGTAAGACCGGTTCCGCTGGGCAAGGCCTTGGGATTGAGCCCGGCGCTGGCGAGGCGCTCGGCGATGAATTGGGTGGTGGCGAATTCCTGCCGGCTCAACTCCGGGTGGCGGTGCAGATGCCGTCGCCACGCCACCAATTCCTCGGCATGGGCCGCCAGCCACGCCTCGACGGCGTGCGACACGGGAGTTGGAGACATTCAGGCAGTATCCCATCGCGGCGCACTACTAAACTCAGTGCCTGTGACGGTACCGCTGGCAACTCAGGCGGCCGCGGTCGTAGCCCGGCGCACCGGCGTCCAGACGCATGACGTGGCGGTCGTGCTCGGTTCCGGTTGGGCGCCCGCGGTGGCGGCCCTCGGCACCGCGACCGCGAGCCTGCCGATGGCCGACTTGCCCGGGTTCAGCACGCCGACGGCGGCGGGCCACACCGGCGAGCTGGTGTCCATGCAGATCGGCGCCCACCGGGTGCTGGTGCTGGTCGGCCGGATCCACGCCTATGAGGGCCATCAGCTCGTCGACGTCGTCCGCCCGGTACGCACCGCCGTCGCGGCCGGGGCCAACACCGTGGTGCTGACCAACGCGGCCGGCGGCCTGCGGACCGGCTACCACGTCGGTCAACCGGTGCTGATCAGCGATCATCTGAACATGACCGGGCGCTCTCCCCTTGAGGGGGCGCACTTCGTCGACATGGTCGATGCCTACACGCCGTCGCTGCGGGCGCTGGCTCACCAGGTCGACCCCAGCCTCGCCGAGGGCGTCTATGCCGGGATGGCCGGCCCACAGTACGAGACCCCCGCCGAAATCCGGATGCTGCGCACCCTGGGCGCCGACCTGGTCGGCATGTCGACCGTGCACGAAGCGATCGCCGCCCGGGCAGCCGGCGCCCAGGTCTTGGGGCTGTCCCTGGTGACCAACCTGGCGGCCGGGATCACCGGTGAGCCGCTCAGCCATACCGAGGTGCTGGCCGCAGGCCGGGAATCGGCGGCCCGCATGGGCGCACTGCTGGCCGACGTCATCGCGCGGCTGCCGGCGCCCTCAGGTCAGTAGCTCACTCCCGAGCTGTGCCGCATCCGCGGCCACATCGATGCCCAGCTGCCCACCGGCTGCTCGCACAGATAGATCTTGGCGGCACTCTCCCCGTTGCGCACGCCGGCGGGGAACCGGATCGAGTCCAGGTAGGTCACATGCCGCCAGTATTGGGTCAACTTCACGACCGGGAACCGCCCGACGCACAGCACGGTGTCGGCGCTGCCGGCCGGCGGGCCCCACTGGGCGTAGCTGCTGTCGCCGCTGACCACCGGACGGTTGATGCCGGCCGCCGGCCCGAGGATCCGCAGCGCCGAGGCTTCGCCGTAGTTGCTGGTGAAGATCGGCGCGTCGTCGGGCAGCGACTCAGCGGCAGCCGCGACCCCCTCGACGAACTGTGGCCAACCATAGGTCTCCATCGGAATGGGATTGAACCGGCGCAGCATGGTCTGGTTCGCCGGCGGCAGTACTGGCAGACAGAACACCACCGCGCCGGCAAACAGCGCGACCAGCGCAATCGCCCAGCCTCGCGGCGGCCGGTCGGGATTCTCGCGCTCGATCCAAACCGCCCCGGCGGCGAACAACGCGACCAGCGCCGGGCCCGCGTAATAACAGCGACCGCCGGTGACGACGCACAGCACCAACGCGACCACCGGCACGGCCAGCATCCAGCGGTGCTCGCGGGCATCATCGGACGCTAGCCACCGTGCTCCGATCACCCATAGCAGCACCAGCAACGGGCCGGCGTACAAGAGGAGCAGCAGTGGAACCTGGGTCAGCGATCCCGCCGGGCCGCCCATCCGTACCGACATCGCTTGCGCGAACGTCCGACTCGGCCAGCCATGTGCGGCGTTCCAGATCAGATTGGGGACCGCCAGCGTGATCGCCGCGGCAGCGCCCAGCCAGGGCCCCGGCGAGCGCAGCGCATCACGCCGGAACATGACGAAGCCGACCCCGATGCCGATCAGCAGCAACGCGACGGTCTGCTTGGCCTCCAGCCCGATACCGGCCACCACGCCGGCCGGCAGCCAGGCCAGCACCGTTCCGATCCGCAGCGCCCGCGCCACCAGCAGCAGCACCGCGATCCAGATCAGCTGGTCCACCAGGGTGGTCCCGAAGAACATCGCGGCACCCATGAACAATGGGCTGGCCGCCACCGCGGCCGCGCTGATGACCTGGGCAACGCGCCGCCCGCCCAGTTCGGCGGCCAACAGCGCCGCCAGCACGATGCAGCCCAGGTGTATCGCGATGGCCAACAGCCGAAGCCCCAGCAAGCCGCCCAGGGCAGCCACCCGGGCCATCAGCGGCACCAGCGGCGGGTGGTCGAAGTA